>CAZFGC010000082.1:0-6967 GCA_964518285.1 Microcaldota archaeon | reverse complement strand
ATTTTTTATCTTTTTTCTTTATCTTCCTAGATCTCTAATTAAATAAATTTTTAAACTTTATTGAATTTAGTTCATTAGGTGATAAAATGCAACCTGTAATACCATCAGCTTATGATAGGGCAATAACTGTGTTTTCTCCTGATGGAAGACTCTTTCAAGTAGAATATGCTAAAGAAGCGGTAAGAAGAGGTGCGACTGCGATAGCGATGATGTCTAGAGACGCAGTCATATTTATTGCACACAAAACAAAAACTTCAAAACTAATCGTTCCTGAAAGTTTAAAAAAAATATACGAAATAGATGAAAATATTGGAGCAGTTGCAAGCGGTATGGCTGCGGATGCTGCAAAATTGATAGATTATGCGAGAATAGAAGCACAGAGATATAGATATACTTATGGAGAAGCCTGTGACACAGAATATGTTACAAAGTCAATAGCTGATGTAATGCAACTCTATACGCAATACGGAGGGACGAGACCTTTTGGAGTAAGTTTTGTATTTGGAGGGGTAAATAAAGAGAAAAAATTGTTTGAAATTGATCCTTCTGGATCAGTGACTGGAGTTTATGCAACGGCTATAGGTGTCGGAAAAGAAGAAGTTGTGAAATATTTTGAAAAAGAATATTCAAGAGATATGTCAACCGATGAAGCAATTATTTTAGGATTTAAAGCATTAAAAAATGTGCCTGATTTAAAATTAAAAGTTGATTATTTTGACGTGGGTATAATAAATGAATCGACTAAAAAATTTGAACTTTTACCAAACGACAAAGTGATGCAGTATATTCAAAAAGTTTAAATAATAGGTGAATAATTGAAAATTGAGGATGCTGTAATAGCTAGCCTAAATTTAAAGGGAGAAAAATTTGAAATATTTGTAGATCCTGAACTCGCATTCGAATTTAAAACTGGAAAAAAGAAGGATTTTTCAAATATTCTAGTTGTTGATGAGATTTTTAAAGATGCAAAAAAAGGAGAAAGACAAAGTATAGAAAAAATAAGAAAAATATTTGGTACAGAAGATATAATAGAAGTAGCAAAGAAAATTGTCCTCGAAGGAAATGTGCCACTCAAAGCTGAGCAAAGAGAAAAACTTCTTGAAGAAAAAAAGAAAAAAATAATTTTTATGATTGCAAGGGAAAGTATAGATCCCAGAACGGGAGCACCTCATCCACCACAAAGAATTGAGAAAGCACTGGAAGAAGCTAAGGTGAGAATAGATCCGTTCAAGGAACCTGAAGAACAAATACAGGACATAATTAATCAGCTCAAAGTCCATCTTCCAATGAAATTCGAAAAGACAAAAATTGCTGTAAAAATCCCTGCTGAAATTGCACAAAAAGTTTATGGAAAAGTAAAAGAATTAAATTTTGAAAAAAGTGAATGGACTAGCTCAGGAGAATTTATTTTTGTTGTTGAGATTCCAAAAGGAATGAAATCCGAATTTTTTGACAAAATAAATCAAATTACTAGCGGGAAAGCAATGATAAAAGAAATCGAAGAAAAAAAGTGAATTGTCCTAGAATGGTATCTCAAGTTTGACATAAGGTGAAAAACCGAAAGTAGGTACTACTTCTATATTTCCTTCCTTTTCTTTCAAACTCACTTGCGGAAAAACCGAAGTTCCAAATGTAAAAGGACCTTTAGAAATTTGTAAATAATATTCCATCGTTGGGATATATGTTCTAAACTTTTGTAATTCTTTTGCGTACTCTCCTACATAGAAAATTAGTACTCCCTCTATTCCGCAGAGACCTACTCTAATAGTTTGTTTAACAGTAAGGGGGCCTATCTTTTTTATTATTGGGATTTTGACTCCCAGTTCTCCTCCTCCGATTCCGCTTTCTACTCCTACACCTATCAAAGGGTACATTGCTATTCTCCCATCAAACGTTCGCACATATATTTCAAATCCTTCGACAGGTGCAGGTGCAGATACTGCTTTTTGATCAAATTGTATATTCGTATACCCTCCATATATTTCAGAAGAAAATTCCTCATCTACGTTCGGGTTCATTAATTGTGGACAACTAAATATACTCTGAAGTATAGGATTAATAGATTCTTCTAATTTAGGTAAAGTGAATACATTTCTATTTAACATCGAATTGAATGCAGAAATTCGTGGTAGTAATTTATTGCTATTCAATCTTTTATAAATTTCTGAATTAAAATGAATTTCAGGAATTTTGTTTTTCTTTAATACCTTGAAAATTTCGCTAGAAGGAATGTCGCCAATGGTCGGATTAATGTTATATTTTTCAAAAAGCTCAGATATTTTATCAACATTCAGACTTAGCTGAAAATTTATATCTTCCAATTTCACATTTCTGAATATGTCTTTAACAGTGTGATATTGGCCAGAACTAATTGCTTTATTTATTTCATTTTCAAAGTATGAAGTATCGACTTTTAAGTAAAAAAAGTCAGATACTATACTAAAAGTTTTATCGTAGTAGGAGAACTTAAAACTGCCCTGTGGAATTTTAACGTACAACGTATTATCTTGGAATTTAACTTCTATGTTTCTAAGCGTATCAAAAAAATTTTGATGAATTTCCGTAAGTTGTTTAATTTGATTGAAGTTTGAATAAATTTCTGCTATACTCTTTTCTATCTGTTTATCAATTTTTAATAATGAATAAACTTCATGCATATTCTTTTCAATCAATGGTTGTAACTCTGATTTTAACTTTTCAAGAATTTGATTTCCCATATCAGATAAAATATTTTCCAATCGTGGTCTTAGTTTTTCTATTTCATCCTTATACTTTTCTATTTCGTCTTCATATTCTTTTATTATATCTCTTATTCCAATATCTTCTATTTTCTCTATTCCGCGACGAGTTAATTCCTCTACTAGATCTTTTGCTATGCTGGATATTTTCTCTAAGTATTCTTGAGCTTCAGAGTTTTTAGTAAGTTCAGCAAATTTACTAATTGTTTGCTTACATTCTTCAAGATAAGGAGCTAATTTTTCCAATTCTTTATAGCTTTTTACGAGATCCGAATAATTTTCACATGTTTGTATTTTATTTATTAGATTTTGAAGTTCTTCATAATAAGATTTATACTTTTCCAACACCGTGTAATTATTTATTAACTCTTTATGTTTATCATAAACTTTGTAATATTCTATAGCAAACTTACTAAGAGCGGATTTCAATTCATCATTTTTAAGTTTTTTAAGTATATCATTAAGTTGTTTATTAAGTTGTATCAACTCGTGCGGGTCTATCTTTATACCTAGTTTTTTGAACTGCTCTAAATCCTTGATACTCAATTCCGGTTGTTTTTCCATCAGCATATAAAATAAAAGGAAACTTATTTTAAAAGTTTTGCTATTTACCGTTACTACTATTCAAAAAATTTCAATGTTTGATATCCGAATAATGAAATAACATATATTCCGTAAAGTATTAGCAAAATTATTCCGTCTTTTTTGTCCATGCTTCCTTTTTTGAGAAATGAGTAAATACAAAGCCCTGAAGTTAGATATATGAATATGAAAATTAGTGATGCCATTTCAATGTTTGGTGCAAATGGATTAATCAATATATTAATTGCGAGAATGATTGTTATATTCACTACGTTACTGCCTACTAAATTTCCTACGGAGAGTCCTATTGCTTTTTTCTTTATCGCTGCACGAGCAAGTGAAAGTTCTGGTAAAGATGTCCCTAAAGCTATTATTATTGCTCCTATGAAAGACTCAAATAAACCTAAAGCCTTTGCAATATAAACTGCAGAGCTTACTACAAATTCTGCACTCAATATCACAACAAAAATCGAAATTATGAAATATATGAATTCCTTTGCTGCTTCAGCTTTTGTAACTTTAAGTTTTTCTACAGCAACTTCTTCAAAATCCAATAATTGTTTTATAAAAAACAAATAAAATACTATAAGAATTAAACCCTCCATGTATGACAATTCTCCTCTTATAAAAAGAATCGCTGGGATTAAAGATAGAATAAGATAAATTATAATTTGATTTTGCTTTTTCTTTGGAAATTTTACTTCTTCTCCTAGAAGAAAAAGACTTATTCCTAAGATAAGGCCTATATTAGTAACATTAGACCCTAACAAATCCCCTAGAGATAAATTATTATTTTGAGTAGAAGCTGATAGAACTGCGATTGATACTTCAGGCAAAGACGTGATGAACGAAATTAGTAAAAATCCTATAGCTAATTCTGACAAACCTAAATAACTTGCTAACTTTTTTGCACTTTCCACTGCTTTTTTCGAAGAAAAAGATAAAATTGATAAAGATATCATCAAAATTAATCCTTGGAAAACTACTTCCATAATACCAGCTTACTTTCAAACTTGGAACAACCAATAAATTTTTAAATCCTTCCTGCGGAATTTTATCACTACTTTTCTCATCATTTATCATTTTTGTTTTGGTGTACAAATGAATGAAAGATATACAATTTATGTGCCAGGAGAAGTTTTACCAAAAATTAAAGTTGCTAACCCTTGGGTCTACTTGTCAAAAGAAGGATATAGGGCCCTTGTAACCGGAGTTTATGACAAAGAAAATGAAATTTTTATCCCTTTAAAATCTCCTTACATTCCATGCCCTGACGATTACGTGATTGGTGTCGTGGAAGAGGAAAGACCAAATGACTATGTAATAAATATTTTCTCGCCCTACTTGGCTTTCAAAAAGAAAAATAAATTTGAGCTAAATCCTTTTGAAATAGTTTATGGAAGAATATCTTTCGTAACTGAAGTTAAAACCGCAATAATGGAAGAAATAAAGATATTGCGTGGCGGTAATATAGTTTCGATCTCTCCTTCAAAAATCTCTAGAGTAATCGGAAAAAAAGGATCTATGCTAACCTTGCTAAAAGAAAAAACAAACTGCGAAATAATAGTGGGAAAAAACGGTATAATTTGGATAAAAGGAGATGAAAGAAATGTTAACAGAGCTACCCTAGCTATATTAAAAATAGAAAAAGAAGCTCATATTCCTGGCCTAACTACTAGAATTGAAAACCTTTTGAGTGAGTGATTAAATGGAAATAGAAGATGTTGAAGAAAAAGAAGAGTTAGAACAAATAGAAACTGGAGAAAAAAGAGAAAAGGAAGGAAAGAAAAGTGAAATTATTTTATATGATCCGATAAAAAAAAGGATAGATGGCAGAGAGGCTGATGAATTAAGAAGCTTTAAAATTTATGCAAACGTGTTAAAAAAAGCTAACGGTAGTGCGTATGTTGAATGGGGTAGAAATAAAATATTATCAGCAGTTTATGGCCCTAGAGAAGTAATCCCTAAGCATTTATCAGACCCGTATAAAGCTATAGTTAGAGTTAGATACATGATGGCTCCGTTCTCATCAATCGAAGGGAGAAATAGACCTGGACCTAACAGGAGGTCTATAGAAATTTCAAAAGTTATCAAAGATGTGTTTGAGAATGTAATTGTTACAAGCAAGTTTCCGAACACTGCTATAGATGTTTTTATAGAAGTTTTAGAAGGCCACGGAAGTACAAGATGCGTTGGTATAAACGCTGCTTCTGTTGCCCTTGCTGTATCCGGAATACCTATGGAAGACATTCCTGTTGCTGTATCTGTTGGAAAAGTTGATGGAAAAATAATAGTTGACTTGATAAAGGAGGAAGACAACTACGGACAAGCAGACATGCCAATAGCTATACGTCCGAACACCGAAGAAATACTTTTAATGCAAATGGATGGAAAGTTAACTATAGAAGAATTCAAAAACGCTTTAGATCTTGCTTTTGAAAAAGCAAAAATAATCCAAAAAGCACAAATTGAATCTATAAAATCTTCATATAAATATGAAGGATGAAATGAATATAAAAAATAATGAATAAATAAGAACATAACGGAGAAAGAAAATAACGGAGAGGAAGGGTGAATGGAAAGGTGAAAATTTGATAATTGAAGAACTGAAAAAAGATACGATAAATAACTTGATAAAAAACAATCAACGTATAGATGGAAGAGGGATGTATGATTACAGAGAAATAAAAATAGAAAAAAACGTTTTAACATCCGCAGAAGGAAGTGCGAAAGTAAGCTTAGGGAATACTCAAATATTAGTTGGAGTAAAAGTGGATCTTGCGACACCTTATCCTGAAAAGCCTGATGAAGGAACTTTATCAGTTCACGCAGAATTATTACCTTTGGCTAGTCCTACTTTTGAAATTGGTCCTCCAAGTGAAGAAGCTATAGAGCTAGCAAGGATTATTGATAGAGGGATAAGGAGTAGTGAATGTATTGACCTTAAAAAGTTATACATTGAAGAAGATAAGGTCTGGAGTGTAAATATAGATATATACGTCCTAGACCACGATGGAAATATGATAGATGCTTCTGGGCTTGCAGCTGTTGCAGCTATAGAAAATTTAAAAATACCTACCTATGAGGATGGTGAAGTGATAAGAGATAAATATACAATACTTCAAATAAGAGAATATCCTCTTTACTTTACATTTTCAAAGATAAGCGGAAGAATAATTTGCGATCCGAATCAAGCAGAAGAAATAGCTTCTGACTGTAGATTTACTGTATGTCTCGGGGAAGATATGATATATGCAATACAAAAGGGGGGAAGAGGATCGTTTAAAAGAGAAGAGATATTTGAAATGATTGAAATAGGACTAAAAAAAAGAAAAGATTTTTTAAATTTAATAAAGAGTGTTTAGAGATAAACTTAGGAAGATAAAATGGTAAATTTCGGTTCAAGATATGGGAAAAAACTAAGGGACAAATATAGAGAGATTGTTGAAAAAACAAAGAAAAGATATAAGTGTCCTAACTGCCAAAAATTATCTGTAAAAAGAATTTCAACTGGTATCTGGAAATGTAAATCGTGTAATTATACCTTTGCTGGTGGTGCATATACTCCTGTAACTCAAATCGGTAGTGTTGTAAATAGAATTGTAGAAGAAATTGGAAGGAAGATGAGGGTATGAAAATATGTATAT
>CAZFGC010000081.1:0-6702 GCA_964518285.1 Microcaldota archaeon | reverse complement strand
ATTTTTCTTCGAGATATTTTTTGAAAGTTTCTTTTCCAGAGCAATTAGTTCCAGAAATTCCAATGAAAATTTTTTTCATTTTCTTTTTTCATTTTTTATTTTTCTCTTGCTTTTTCTAGTAGGATTTTTTGTTCAGCACTTGCAACAATTCTTCTAGTTCTTTCTACAGCATCAGGATTTACAGATATACTTGTTATTCCTTGTTCTACTAGCTTTTCAGCATATTCTGGCCAAACAGATGGAGCTTGACCACAAATTGAGACAGTGACATTGTATTTTTTACAGACTTTTATTACATGTTCTATAGATCTCAGGACAGCTTCGTCTCTTTCATCAAATTCCCCAGCTACTATCGAGCTATCTCTATCCAATCCAAGGGTTAGCTGTGTTAAGTCATTGGACCCTATTGATACTCCGTCTATTCCAGCTTCACAGAATTTTTCAATTAAAATTACAGTACTCGGGACTTCGACCATTATCCAAAGTTTAAAGTCTTTTGATCTTTCGAGACCTTCTTCTTTCATTATGTTTTTTATCTTTATTACTTCATCAACTTTTCTTACGAATGGTAACATTATATGAACATTTTTAAGTAGCATTTCATCTCTTACTTTTTTAATAGCTCTTAGCTCGAGCCTAAATACATCAGGCTCTTTTAAATATCTTATACATCCTCTATATCCTATCATTGGATTTGATTCTATAGGCTCATATTTTTCCCCACCTTCCAAATTTCTGTATTCATTTGATTTGAAGTCTGTAGTTCTGTAAATTACAGGTCTTGGGTAAAATGCACCTGCGATCCTTGCAATTCCTTCTGCAAGCTTTTCTATGAATTCATTTTCTCTTCCCTCTTCTATTAGTTTTCTTGGATGTACTCCAATGTTAGCTATCATGAACTCTGCTCTAAGTAATCCTACACCATCACAGTTCAGCTTTGCGACTTTTTCTGCAATTTCAGGCTCTGCTATGTTAACGTATATTTTAGTAGCAGTAACAATTTCATATTTTGCTTTTTCCTCTTCGATTCTTTCTTTTGCTATATCTACCGCTCCTTCGTAAACAATTCCCTTATTTGCATCGACAGTCACTACCATTCCATCTTTCAAAACTTTGGTAGCATTTCCAGTACCTACTATACATGGAATCCCTAATTCTCTAGATACGATTGCAGCATGGCACGTCATTCCTCCTTCGTCAGTGATTATTGCGCTTGCTTTTCTCATAGCAGGGACAAAATCAGGCGTAGTCATAGAAGTTACCAAGATGTTACCCGATTCTATTTTTGATATTTCTTTTTCAGATGCAAGTACTTTTACGATGTTAGTTGAGAATCCAGGACTTGCACCCAACCCTTTCAAAAGTATCCTAGCTTCAGAAACAGGTTTCTTTTCTTCCATTTCAGCCACCTTTTTCTCAAGTTTTTCGGTTTCAACCCCTATTTTTTCTTCAATTCCTTCTTCTATACCTTCGATCGCTTCAGCTTTTTCTTCAGCCATTTTTCTGTATTCTTCTTCAATTTCTTTTGATAATGTTGTTATTGGCCTTGATTGGATTATGTATATATCACTTCCGTAAATAGCCCATTCTATATCTTGAGGAAATTTATAATGCTTTTCTATATCTCTTACTAATTTTCCAAGCCTTATTATTTGAGGATCTGGGATTTTTTGTAAGTTAACAGATTCTTTTTTCACTTTAACCCATTCATTTCCTCCGTCAGCCCTTACAAGCATTTTTTCTTGTTTTGAAATTTTTTTATCTATTATTTTAAGCAATCCTTTATGTAATGTATATTTGTCAGGAGTAACTTCACCGCTTACTATTGCTTCTCCTAGACCATATACGGCTTCTATAACCATTTTGTTTTTGTCTTGAGATATAGGATCGACTGAAAATGCAACTCCAGATTTTTCACTTTCTACCATCACTTGAACAATTGCGCTAATTGCAACTTTTGAGTGTGCAAATCCCTTTTCCACTCTGTAAAAAATAGCCCTCGGTTCGAAGAGAGAAGCCCAGCATTTTTTAATAGCTTTTACAACATTATCTCCTCCTTTTACATTTAGGAAAGTAGCATGTTGTCCTGCAAAAGAAGCTCCTGGTATATCTTCAGCAGTTGCACTGCTTCTTACAGCAACGTAAACTTCTTTATTAAATCTTTTACATAATTCTTCATATGCTTTTACTATCTCTTTGTAGGCTTCATCGGAAATTGGTGCTGATATGATAGCTTCCTTAAGTTCTTGTGATGCTTTTCTCAATTTTTCTATGTCTTTGACATCTATTTTTTCAAGATTTTTAATTAAAGTATCAATTCCATTCTCTTTTATAAATTCATAATAGCAATCAGCACTTACGCAAAATCCTGGGGGAACAGGAAATCCAGCATTTGTCAATTCCCCAAGATTCGCTCCTTTACCCCCTACCTTTAGAAGATCTTCTTTTGTGAGTTCAGAGAACCAGTAAATTATTTTTATATTCTCACCTCTAAATTACTTAAATTACCTGCTACTTATTTTTACTCCTATATCAATAGTTGTAGTTTTTGAGTATTCAGGAGATCCATATGGATAGTATCCTACTTCTAAAGTAGACTTGAATACCTCTTTTCCAGGAGTAATTTGACCCATTTTTGCGATTTCTGAGGAGCAATTAAATTCCAGATCAACTTCTCCTCCAGCAGGCAAGATCTTACCTTTACCACCTCCTTGTAATAAAATACGATCTCCACATTTCGTGTAATTTATCACAAATCTAGTTGTTCCCATGTTTTTTAATCTAACAGTTAAGTTTCCTGCAGTATCTATTTTATAATAGTCCGGTACACATTGAAAAGGTAATGCGACATTACATGTTTCTACATACTGGGGCCTTACAACATATATTAAAATGCTTAAAACAGCTAAGACAACTAGTATAGCCCATCCGTACGTCATCAAATATTCAAGTGCAGCCTGCCCTTTTTTCATGAAAAAAAATATTAATAAGTTTTATAAATTTATCCAATATGGAACTGAAATTTTTATATAACGAGCCAGCTATTTTATTAGATAAAAATTTAATTATAGCAGACTTACACTTAGGAGTAGAAGCGGAAACGTTATCTCGTTCTGTTGCAATTAGAAAAGTAAGAGAAAATATAGAAAAAATAAAAAAATTAGTTGAAAAATTTAATGTCAAAAGAGTGATAGTTACTGGAGATTTTAAGCACAAGATACCAAAGAAAAATAAAAAAGATAAAAGAGAAAATGAAGAAAATGGAGAGGATAATGAAATAGAAGATAATGAAATAGAAAAAATAGAAAAAAGCATAAATATTAGGAAAATCATAAATGAAATGAAAAGCTTTGTAGATTTAGTAATAATATCTGGAAACCACGACGGAGGGATAAAAGAAAAGGTAAACGAGATGGTAATAAAGAATGTAGGTATAATTCATGGACATAGATGGCCAAGTGAAAAAATATTAAAATGCAGCACAATAATATGTTCTCACATCCATCCATTCTACACTATAGAAGACAAATTTGGTAAAAAAAGGGAGAGAGTATTTTTGATAGGAAAATTCACTGAAGAATTTTATAGAGATTATGAAAAAAAGTTCAGGAAAAATATAAGGAAGAAAATTAAAAAAGTAAGTAAAGTTATAATTATCCCCACATTTAACGATTTAGTATATGGAAAAGATATAAGGGAAATTGATAGAGGGATATTCAGTAAAAAAAGATTTAAAATTGTAAGCATTTATTTACTAAACGGTATAAAAATTAGCTTGTGAAAATAAATTGAAAATGAAAATAAATTGAAAATGAAAATGAAAATAAAAACTAAAAATTATAAAACAGAGGGAAATTATGGGAAGAGGAAAAGCAAATATAGTAAAGTGTTCATCTTGTGGGAGAAATGTTCCTAGAGGAAAAGCAGTTGTGGATTATAGACCTTTATTCTTCTCTACAGAATTAAAAACTAAGGGAGATATCAAATTTATGGAGAAGGTTAAGAATTATTACTGCATTAGTTGTGGAAAAAGTTTAGGAATATTTGAAAAGAAGAAAAAACTTCGTAGGAAGTTCAAAATCTAGAAATATTTTTAATCTTTTTGATTATTTTCCATTCATGAAGAAAAAGAGAAGATTTTTTTTCGAAATAGATGACGAATTCGAAAGGATAAGAAGAGAGATGGAAGAAATGATGAATAGAATGTTTGAGGGATTTGAAGAACTTGAGGAAGAAGATTTTGAAAAGTTAACTGAAAGACCTTATGTATGGGGTTATTCAATAAAAATAGGTCCTGACGGGAAGCCAGAAATCAAACAATTTGGTAATAGACCAACTTTCAAGGAAGAAAAAATAAAACTTAGCGAAGAAAGAGAGCCGCTTGTAGATGTTATCGAAGAGAAAAAAACAATAAAAGTCGTTGCAGAACTTCCAGGAGTGAATAAGGAAGATATAGACTTAAGATCTACAGAAAATGAACTTGAAATAAAAGTAGATACTCCGGATAGAAAATATCATAAAGTTGTAAAGCTCCCATGTGAGGTAAAATCAGAAACTGCTAAAGCAAGTTATAAAAATGGTGTACTTGAGGTAGTAATTGAAAGGAAGGAAGAAAAAAAGGAAGAGAAAGGAAAGAAAATTCCAATAGAGTGAAAGAGAGAATGAAATAGAATAAAGATGAAAGATGAAAAATGAAAAGATGAAAAATGAAAAAATGAGGATAAGATGTTAATAATAAATCATTATAAAAGGCCATATGCTGTAATCGTAGTTAGTGGAGAAAAGCTTAGAGCTACTCCTGGAGTAATATCCAAATTCGTGAAACCAATTTCTGATGAAAATATAAATATCCATGGTTTATCTACAGGTGAAAATTCCTTTTCCATTTATATAAGCGAAGAAGATTTTGAAAAAGTTACAAATAAATTAATGAAATTGCCATTAAACCAACATTGTAATATTTCTGTGAGAAAAGGATTGGGTATGGTTTCAATCAAAGGGCCTGAAATAATAGATAGGCCAGGGTTGCTTTATAATCTCATAGATCCTATAGCTAAGAAAAAAATAAATATAGAAGGAATTACAAGTTCTTATGATTCTACTGTTTTATTTTTCGAGTTTGACAAATCTAAGGAAGCTTACGAATTACTTTGTAAAAGAGTAAAAAAGCTTCCAGATTTTTTTGAGAAAAAACCAAAAAGAAAAAAGAGATAAAAAAAGAGAAATAGTTAAATAGTTATTTCACATTTTTGTATCTCTCCATTTCTTTTTTAATTTCATCTATTAATTCGACGTTATTTAGTAGTTTTGCAGCATAAAACCTAATTGTATTATATCCTAGGTTTAGATAATATTTCACTTTGTCAAACAATCCTACTATTTTTTCTTTTAGTCCTTCTTTTCTTTCTTTATATATGACAGGACCCTTATTTGTTATTGTACCGTAAAAATGTGCCTCCAGTTTAATTTTTTTGTGTAATACACTCTCTACGAATTCTCTGGAGTCAAGTTTTTTCTCATGAAATATTTTTGTATGACCATATAGATATACGCTTTTTGTAGTTCCATCAACGTTCGGTAAGTGATGGTCATCCTGTCCGAAAATTGTATTTACACCTTTTTCCACAGCCATTCTGCCAATCAAATAATTTATCATTGAAGTAGATAAGTATTCGTTTAAACCTCTTTTCTTTAATTCGTTCCTTATCCATTTTACAACTTCTTCACCATAATCTTTAACTTTAGTTAGTTCTTTTTCAATGTTTGAATGCTTTTCAAGACTATTATACATTTCAACTCCATCTAAGGACCATAAGGTTTTCAATATTCTATCCATTCCAAGAAATTCAATGCACTTCGGATCTAATATATCTATTCCTGGAAGAGTTGAAGAGGGATGAGCAACAACTGCAAATACCTTCCCTTCTTCCCTATATTTATTTAGTATTGACATTTGTTCATCAAAACTTACTGGAACTCCTGAGTAGATAGGAGTAATATCGACATCCTTAATTAATTTTTTCCTTAGAAAATTATCTTTTACGTCCATAGCTGTTTTTATATCTTTACAATACCAAAGAATATGTGGTGATTGAATTAAGTCTATTGGATTGTTTTTATCTAAGGTAGTAGTATTTTCAAATCCAGGGATGAACGTTATATTAAATTTTTCCAGTCTTTCTTGCAAAAGGCCAAGCCTATATTCATTTTGCGTCCAGTTATGTTCGGTTAATGCTTTATAATCCCCATGAGCTAAGACAGTATGTAAAATCCATTCTTTATCCTTACTTACTCCGTCCCCCCATAATGGCTCATATTTCTTCCCATTCCATACATAACCTAAATGAGAATGTAGGAAAGCATAGTATTCGTTATCTTTTTTAAGGCTTGAAATTTCTAAAGTTTTTTCATGAAAATCTGTAAGTTCGTTGAATTTCTTTCTTACGATTCCTTCTTTCGCGGTTGGATGAGAGAAAAACACTTCTCTATTTTTAAAGTCTAAGAAGATAAAAAAGTTAGATTTATTTTTATCATTGCTTCTATTAAGTACAATAAATCTATTATTCAATAAATAATCATCACGAACTATCACGAATCCTTTTTCCATGAGTTTTGCGGTATATATTTCTACTCCCATAAATTAATTCCGCGAAAGTAATATTTAAATTTTTGGTTTTTCGTCTTTTTTCTTTTTTTGCCTTC
>CAZFGC010000080.1:0-4141 GCA_964518285.1 Microcaldota archaeon | reverse complement strand
GAAGAAAGTATCAAAACGATTCGAAGCAGCAATGATAATGAAACAATTAGAAGATAAACCTATATTTTTTGAAAATGTAGATGGCTGGAAAGTAGTAGGAAATTTATTTCCGACAAGAGATATTATTTGTGAATACTTTGGCGTTAAAAGGGATCAACTTATAAAGTTTGTAAATAAAGCTATAAAAAATCCTACTAATCCTGTCACCGTCAAGAAAGCCCCATGCCAAGAGATAGTAGAAGAAAGTGTAGATCTCACAAAGCTACCAATTTTACTTCACACGCCTAAGGATGGTGGCCCATACGTGACATCGGGAATAGTAATTGCAAACGATCCAGAGTATGGAAGGAATTGTGCTTTTCATAGGTTAATGCTTTTTGATAAAAATAAATTTGCAATACGGCTTCTACCTCGACACACTTATCAATTTTTAGAAAGAGCTGGTGGGGAAATGGATGTTGCCGTAGTTATAGGAAATGGTCTTAATGTTCTTCTCGCGTCTGCAATTTCAGTAGACATAGGTGTGGATGAATTAAAAATTGCAAACTCACTAAAACCACTAAAAACAGTAAGGTGTAAAACTGTTGATATAGAAGTTCCTGCTGAGAGTGAATTTGTCTTGGAGGGAAGAATAATTAAAGAAACTCATCCTGAAGGACCTTTTTTAGATCTGACAGAAACTTATGATATTGTAAGAGAGCAACCAGTCCTAGAAATTAAAAAAATAACTAGGAGAAAAGATCCTATTTATCACGCTCTCCTCCCTGGAGGGCTAGAACATAAAATGCTTATGGGTCTTCCAAGAGAACCAACTATATTTGAAGAAGTTAACAAAGTTACTACATGTAAGGATGTGTACATCACACCTGGAGGATGTTCTTGGTTGCATGCTATCGTTCAAATAAAGAAGAAAAATGAAAATGATGGAAGGCTCGCAATAGAGGCAGCATTCAAAGGACATAGATCCCTAAAGCATGTTGTTATTGTTGACGATGATATAGACATTTACAATCCATCTGAAGTAGAATGGGCAATAGCTACGAGATTCCAAGCAAAAGATAGAATAATAATCAAAGAAGAACCAGGGTCTTCTCTAGATCCATCTGCAGACCCTAAAACTAGGATGACTTCAAAAGTAGGAATAGACGCAACAAAACCACTCGTTGCTAAGGGAAAAAACTTCGAAAAAGTAAGATTCCAAAAAATTAACATAAAAAAATACTTGAAATAAATAACGTGAAAAAATGTACCTTACTAAAGAAGAGGAAAAAATGCTAAATGGAGAATACGGTGAAGCTACAAGAAAAGCTATGGAAATTCTTGTAGCACTTGGAGATATCTTCGGTGCTGACAGGCTTATAGAAGTATCTTCTGTACAAGTTGCGGGAGTGTCTTACGATAATATAGGTGATGCTGGACTTGAATTTTTGAACGAACTTGCAAAAGACGGAAAAGTAAAAGTTACCACAACTTTGAATCCTGCAGGGATGGATATTGAAAATTGGAAATCTTTAGGAATAAGTGAAGAATTTGCTGAAAAGCAAATTCAAGTAATAGAGGCATTCAAAAAATTAGGAATTATTCCTACATGTACTTGCGTTCCTTATCTCATCGGAAATCTTCCTAGGTTTGGGGAGCATATTGCATGGAGTGAGTCTTCAGCGGTAGCGTTTGCAAATTCAGTTATTGGAGCAAGAACAAATCGTGAAGGAGGGCCTTCCGCACTTGCTGCAGCGCTTACTGGAAAGACACCTAATTATGGTCTTCATTTAGATGAAAATCGTCAACCTGAAGTTTTAGTCAAAGTAAAAACTAATCTAAAATTTATTCCTGAATTCGGAGCCCTCGGATATGTACTAGGGAAAAGAATAGGGAATAAAATACCTCTCATTGTAGGAGTGAAACATACAACCACTGAGGAATTAAAAAGTCTAAGTGCATCAATTGCAACATATGGTGGCACTTCTATTTTTCATATCGCTAAAATTACTCCAGAATCTAAAAAAATCAAAAGACCAAAAGAAAAAATAGAAGTCGATAGAAAAGATATCGAAAATGCATTAAAAGAAATCAATGATGAAATCGAAGGCGAGGATATTGATTTTGTATGCGTCGGATGCCCTCACGCATCTATAAAAGAAATAGAAAAAATAGCAAAATTACTACAAAATAAGAAAGTAAAAGTTGAAACATGGATTACTACAGCGAGATTCATAAAAAAGCTAGCCGATGAAGCTGGATACACTAAAATAATAGAAGAAGCAGGGGTAAAATTTGCGTGTGATACTTGCATGGTGGTAGCTCCACTAAAAGGAAGATTTAAAACGCTCGTAACGGATTCGGCAAAGGCATGTTACTATGGAAAGAACAAGAATAATTTCAAAGTTAAGATTGGAACAGTTGAAGAATGTATAAATGCCGCGGTGAATGGAAAATGGAAGAAATAATAAAAGCTAGAAAAATATCAAAAGGAATAGCGGAAGGAGAAGTACTAATATCAACAGAACCTATTTCATTTTATGGAGGAGTAGATCCTAATACTGGAATTGTCGTGGAAAAAGGTCACCCTCTTGAAGGAAAGAGCGTGAAAGATAAAATCTTAATCTTTCCATTTGGTAAAGGTTCTACTGTAGGATCTTATATTCTTTATAGAATGAAAAAGAATGGTGTAGCTCCAAAGGCGATAATAAATAGAGAATGCGACCCTATTGTAGCTGTTGGAGCGATAATATCTGAAATTCCCCTTGTAGATAAGCCAGAAACTGATATCTTTACTATTATAAATGATGGAGATATTATAGTTGTAAACGCAAACGAAGGAAAAATAATCGTGAAAAAATGAACCTTATTTTCATAAAACTTGGAGGATCTATAATAACAGATAAAAGAAAACCTTACACTGTGAGAATGAATGTGATAAAGAGACTCGCAAAAGAGATGCATGAAGCAAGAGAAAAATGTAAAAATCTTAAATTAATAGTTGGACACGGTGGTGGATCTTTCCCTCACATTTCTGCATCGAAATATAAAACAAATGAGGGAATAATAAACGAAGAGAGTATAAAAGGAATTAGTATTGTGGAAAATGATGCATCTAAACTTAATAGAATAGTTGTCCAAGAATTAATAAATGCTGGAGAAAATGCGGTAAGTATACAGCCATTTGCTGTAGCTATAGCGAAGAATGGGAAAATAATAAGATGGGACATTACAACGATAAAAGAAGTATTGAAATACAACTTACTCCCTGTAGTTTATGGAGATGTATGCATGGATGTTAAAAAAGGATGTTGTATAATTTCTACAGAAGAAATTTTCGATTATCTTTCAAAAAAGCTACACCCAAAAAAGATAATTATGGTTGGAGAAACTGATGGTGTTTATGACGATAAAGGAAAAACGATAAAATTAATAACAAAATCGAACTTCAAAAAAATAAAAAAATTCCTCGCCGGATCAGGAGGAATCGCAGATGTAACAGGGGGAATGTTACACAAGATTGAAAAAGCACTATCATTTTCAAAGTCTGGTATAACTACAATCATAATTAATGGTAATAGAAAAAATGCACTTAAAGATTCTATTTTAGGTGGAAAAATAATTGGAACCATAATAAGATGATTAATAATAAATTAATTCAAATTCAGGAAGTACAAAAATTGCACGAATGCCATACACAGAACTACTTCCGAGATTTACTATTTTTCCGTTTTTTAAATTAAAGATTTTATTCACTCTTGGCTGGTGGCTTCTCACAATTGTTCTTATCCCTGTATTTTGAAAGAATTTTTCAGTAATCCTTGTATCGACAATGTATGTTCCTTCACCTCTCCATCCCATTGCGACCTCTGCAGGATCGTTCCATAATATTTGAAATGTTACTGGATCATCCTTATCTTTGCCCCATTTTCTAAAATTCCAATCTCTTTCATCTATCGGAATGAATCCGTGCAGTGCTAATAACTTGTAGTGTTCATTAAAGTAAGCTATAGGTGCTTCCTTAAAAGCTTCAATATATAAATTTTCCAATTTTTCCCATCCTTCACCAAAGTATTTCTGCAATTTTAAATTAAAATCTCTAGGCCAAACGTCGCTGTAAGCATCATGATTCCCCGCAAGAATTACATTTTTCTCATCAAAC
>CAZFGC010000079.1:0-1587 GCA_964518285.1 Microcaldota archaeon | reverse complement strand
ATGAATGCTCCAAATAAAAAGGCAAAAGATAAAAGACAAAAGAGATAGGTGCCCGTAAGGGCTTATGGGTTCAAATGAAAAATCCGAGAATCCCATACTCGCCATATTTTTTATACATTATTTGCGCATTTTTGTTTGCTTATTAGAACCTATTTAGGATAGAATTCTCGTATGCGCTGAAAATGCCCTCGTATTTTATTGGATCTAAATACATGAGATTTGTTGCTTTAAGGCATAATTCTTTTAGGCTTTTTGCATTATTGTAGATAGACTCAGCTATCATTGCTGCATTTATCGAAGCTTCACAATCTATGATTTCAATTAGAATAGCTATGTCTAAATTTGCTAATATCTGCGGATTATATCTATTCAATTCATTAATAATTGCATTGCATTCTTTCCATCTTTTTAAATTTTCTTCAGAAAGACAAGGTAATTTTTTTGTCTCTCCTAAAATTAGCCTTGTTAAATTTGCAACTATTTCTGTACTTCCAATCAAAATTTTTCTAAGTTTAACATACTCTTCAGCACTTAATTTTCCATCTATAAACAACTTTCCTATTTTCACTATATTTTTATCCAAATTGTGTAAACGTACATGGTATGAATGGGTGATTTCTTCAATAAGAACGTCTATTAATGACTTTTCAATTTCTAAGACATCTTTCAGATTAATTTTTATTTTTCCATCTTCAAATTCAGATCTCCCACCAATTGACCATGTTATATCTTGTTTTATTGGTGTTAAATTGAAAAACGCAGATACTGCATCATTTACTGAGCTAGCAATTGCGTTGAGAAACTCTATATCCTTTTCTTCTACCCTTTTATTTTTTATAATTTCTTCTATCTTTGCAGGAATAAGTTTTCTGTTCTTTTCATACGTTTCGCTCGCAATTTTTACTTGTTTTTTGATAAAACTAATAAGACGTTCATCATTTATTTTTTCAGCATTCTTTATTTTTCCCATACTTTTTTCTCCCTTTTCTTATTTAAATTCTTTTCGTTTGGAAACGAGCTGACTTGAAAAAGTTAAGAAAAGAGATTAAGAAGAAGTGTGGGAAATAGATAAGTTTATAAATTTTTCAATGGAAAGAAATATACTCTTTTATTATCCTCGATGAAAAATAGAGAGGTGAAAATATGGCTACACCCGATGAAACTGTAAAAAAAGTTTTAACTTTAGTGAGTTCTGCTAAAGATGCTGGGAAAATAAAAAAAGGTATAAATGAAGTAACTAAATCTGTAGAGAGAGGATTATCAAAATTGGTTATAATTGCTGAAAATGTTGATCCTCCAGAAATAGTAATGCATCTCCCAGACCTCTGTAACGAAAAAGGGACGCCTTTCGTCTACGTTCCAAAAAAAGAAGATCTCGGAAAGGCAGCTGGTCTAAATGTTCCAGCTAGCTCTGTTTCTGTAGAAGATCCTGGAGGAAAAGATGAGCTCTTAAAAGAAATTTTGAAATCGTTAGGTAAAGAAGTAAAGGAAGAAAAAGAGGCTAAAAAAGAGGAAAAAAGCGAAAAAGAAGGAAAAAGAAGAAAGAAGAAAGAATAAATAAGAGTGAAATGATATGGCAGAAAAAAA
>CAZFGC010000078.1:0-10481 GCA_964518285.1 Microcaldota archaeon | reverse complement strand
TAGCAAAAGTCTTTTCGTCATAAATGAAAGCACTCAATATTACACATAATTTTGCCATTTCTATTTCTAAAGCGAATTGTCCTATTCTTGGACCTTTAAACTCATCTGGTAATTTTGTGGTGTCATATCTGTTGTTAAACTCTAAAAGTCTTTCGTTTAAATTTTTAATTAATGCGTTAGCTTTTTTGAGTTTAGAAACTAGTTCTTTTTTGTGCTTATTATCGGTTTCTCTGTCAATTAAATTTTTCACACTTTCTTCAAATTCGAGACGAAATGCCGCATATGCTACCGCCCCGGTCGAATAATATTTGGTAACTAATTTTTCGAATATGTCGCGTTCTTTTTTGGGGAGAGATTTTAAAGATTCTAACAATTTATTAAAATACTTGATATAGTACTCCCATCTTTCGATTTTCTCCTCACCTTTTTGTTCTCCTGGAGGAACCTGAACTAAACCTAAAGATCCGCTCTTTTCTTTACGACTCGCCATACTTTTTATTTTTCAGCATTCTTTTTAAATCTTTCTAAAATTAGAGCTAAAAATGTTAACAAAGCAAAGTAGAAAACGATAAGTTTTTAAAATATACTCGTATTTTAATAACATGGTGAATAGTGTAACGGTAAAAGAATGTCGTATCCCTCCAAGAGTGGAAAGGTATATTAAAAATTTAGATATTAAGACTAAAAAGGAAGTACAACAAAACTTAGAAAAATACTACGGTATAAAAATAAAAAATGATATTCAATTATATGAATATGTATTGAAATTTCAACGTGAAATATATGGAAAAAGATATCCTAAACTAATAGACGGGATGCCTGGGCCCTATACTGTTTCTCTCCTGAGACTCGCTGTAAAAATTAGAGAACTAGAAGACGTTTCTAAAAAGTTAGAACTTCCAACTTCTCAAAGTAGTAAGGAAAGATTCGAAGAAATTCTATATGCGCAAAGAACAGCAGAAGAAATCAAAAATTTTCTAAAACGTCCTTATGGCTATACTAGTATTTTTTACTTATCAAATCCTGAGCTGTTTTGTAGATTTTTAGAAGAGCTGGTTGAAAAAGAAACCGGAAAAAAGGTTACCGTAGAGTGGTATGGCTTGGGGTTGGGAAAAGATGATCAAAAGATTTTCTACAATGAAATTTCCTTACTAATAGAATCTATAGAAAGAAGGATAAAAGTAGACAAAGAATCTTCAATATACATTGTAAAGGAAATTATCAGTGAGCACGAATGGAAATTATGGAATAACATATCAACTGCCTTTAGATATATAAAAATTAAATCGCGTGATGGGGAAGCTATCTTCGAAATTAGTAAACCTTTTAAAAATACAGAAGGTCAATTACAAATAAAACTTACCCCTGTAAATCTTACGGAGGAACAATTCTATCGTGAAATCGAATATGGAAATTTAATTAATATAGACACGCTTACGAAAAGTATAACCTGGTTTTTATGTAAGTTTTATATCAAACCCGAAAAATGGAACCTACAAGAAATTAATGATTTTGTAAATAAGATCGAAAAAGAATATGCGATAGTAAAGGAAATAGCTAATCAATGTAACAAAGGAGATTATAAACATTTGTCTCATCTATTTATTGTCGATAAAAAGAATACTATGGATAGTTATTTACAGATTATTAACACCGAGATAGAAAATATAATAGAAAAAGCGAGAGGAACTACTAGGGATCAACTTATAGAATTGAAAAATAAAGGAAAAGAAATTATTAATAAATGCATTAAAGAAATAGAAAATTTGGAAAAATTGTTAAAGAATCCCTATAATTTACTCTCAACTTACAAAAATTTGTATGCGCAACTCGACAAAGAGAAGCCTAAAAGTGTCAGAGACATAATTTACGATAATAAAGCGATAAAGGCGTTGGAAAAAAATGTCAAAGATATAATAAATCTATACGAAATTATTAAGAAGTTGGACGTAACGATATATAACAATCTCCAAAAAGAGTTGAGAGAAGCTTCTCATCCGGAGAATTGGATAGAAAAATTTTACTACGATGCTTTGTATTTAAAAATTTCCTTAGATTTAGAAAAAGCTGCAGAAAGGATGATAGGGAAAGGGTTCGCTGAGAAAAGTGTGATAGACAGAATAAAAAAGACTCTTTACGAATCTACAGGAGAGAAGAGAATCATAATTCTCGATTATCTAAAGACGTGCAACTTGTTTACTCCTGTCTACACTGAACTGAGAAATATTGAAAATGGTATCGAAGAAAGGATTAAAAATATAAAGTGATTGTATGGTAGTCGGAAGTATTAAAATGAAAGAAGAAAAAGATATTAATAAACTAATCAAACAATTCAATGCAGAAATCAACTCTATAAAAAAACTATTAAAGGAATGTAACACAAAAATTACAAAGATTAATGAGATGGTAAAGAATAGAAAAAACGTAGATAAACAACTTCGAGATTTAAGAAAGAAATTGGATCAGATTGATAAAAGTTTTGAAAAGTTGGAAAACATTTATAGTAGCCTCCCTAGTGATGAGCAGAAAGCATTGGAAAAACTTCTTGTAGAAATAAGAAAAGAATCTCAACCCGTAGTAGATAACGTAAAATCCTTAATTCAATCAACCGCACAAATTTCCGCTCAACCTACGATGAAAGAGTTAGAAGAAAAAAAGAAAAAGTAATAGTGTCTGTGGCTCCAACAGAAAAGCGTCTCCTTACTGAAAGTCAAATTAAAAAAGCTGAAAAATGGGGTAAAAAGCAGCTAACTAAACAAAAAGTTGAGGAAATTCAACAATTATTAGGCATTAAAATTACTGGAGCATACGATGAAGACACTATTCTTGCTGTGGCTAAGTTTCAAGAAACACACGGATTGCCTGTTGATGGAATGGCAGGACTAAAAACGGTTAAAAAAATGAAGGAAGTTGGTACTTATATTGTAGAAAGTGAAGAAGAATTGCTTGCCAAAGCAATAGAGAATATGCGTAAGCTAGGATTTTCAAATAAAGAGATTGAAGACGTAATATTAGTAATTAAGAAAGATATTACTTTCGGTAGAAGGGTATTCCTAAAAGAAGTTCTCCCACAGCTAATAGAGTTCGCAAACTGTACTGTCTCTGTTGGTCTATTAGAGAGATGGTCCATCCCAAAAAAAGAAGTACTCACAGATGGGGTGCTTCTGGGGTACGTAATGGGTGCTAGTGCCATATTGCAAGAGATCCTTGATAGATACAAAACAACTGGGAGAATGGAAGAAATAGCAAATAGTGTTTTTTACGATATGGGAAGAGTCTTAAAATATTTATATGACTATAGATATGATATTGGAAGAGAGCTTAGAAGATATCAACAACTAATCCTATACACTAGAGAAGGCAATGTTATTTTGCCAATTGAAAAGAGACTTCTTTCACCTTTTGAGTATGCCTATCTTTCCCCTCCCGCTCTTCGTTATTCAAGCTCTTTAAATTACTGGACCTTTTTACCTTTAGCATATTCTTCAGAACTGAAGTCATTGTTTGATCCTGGATTTATGGGAATGATAAATGATATACCTATACCTGAAAGGCCGATGTCCCTTTCTTATATAACTGCATGGGAAGTTTTTGCAGCAATGTCACGTATAAGAGACTACTATTTGCATGAACTACCTGGGCCATTAAAAGAAATTCCTGGGGTTTTAAGTGGAACGGCAAGGTATGTAAAAGAAGCAGAACAACAATATGCAAGTGGAACTGTTGGCTTGGAAGCTTCTTCAGGTCCTACTTACATAAAAGCATGGACTGATGTCCAACGCTTAGGCATTAACTTCTATAACTTCAGGCTTAAGCAAAAAGAATTTGATTCTTTGATACATAAGCTTACTGTCGAAATAGATCCGGAGAAAGTTGAAAACGTTTTGAATGTATCTCTCCTAAAAGACGAAGCTCCAATCGGTAGTACAATAATCGTAACTAGGAGACGAGAAGACGGACTAGAAAATTGGGTGTATGTAAAAACTACTGGAGGAAATTTCGTGTATATAGGAAAATTTGAGACAAAAAATGAGGAAGTTGAAGCGTTTTTCGGGCTTAAATACAAAGAAGTGATTTTGGAAGGTGCGGGTTCTACTTATATGATTTATTCTCCGGTGCCATTCACCAAAGAAGTTTTATCTCTTGGTGCATCATGGGATGAGGAAACAAAAAACAAAGTATTGAATGTATTAGTAGATCCAAAAATCTCTAAGTTTCTTTTTATGGATAATCCATCCTTAATAATTGAATGCTGGGAACTAAAAGAAAAAGAGGAAACAAAAATTTATCCTGGTGGCGGAATTATAAGTGGGGAGCCAGGAAAGAATTATGTCAGGTTGCACTTTATCGCTGGAGATAGACAAAAAGCAAAAATAACTTATTGGAGTGAAAAATCCTTTTTAGAAGGAAATTACGTAAAAAAAATAGGAGAATATCAGACCACTTTAGAAACTAAATACAAATTTCATCTTGACTTTTTAGGTTATCTTGCTTATTCATCAACAGTATATGTGGAAAAAGAAGGAAAAGAAGAATGGGTGGCAATATTACAAAAAAAAGGAATTAAGCTTCAAACATCGTATAATCCTACGACGTACTATCTTAGCAAATTTACTATAGACATAAACAAATACAATTTGACCGTTGAATTTAGTGTTCCTGGAAAAGATCCCAAAATATCAATGATAAATGTCATAGGTTCAGCACCAATAAAAGATGGAAGATTAAGCGCAGGCGTGTTTTATACTGATCAAGTAATGTGTGGGGGAAAAGTAATTTATAATAGAAGAACGGAACTTTTTGGTTTCCTTACAGATATTATATTTTCCGCTGCCAAATGGAGTAAAGAAGGTTTCAAAAAATTGCCAGTAAACGTTTCAGCAATTGATGAGTTAAAGGGGATTGATCCTATCGGTCACACTATCTTGGCAGGACTCGGAATAAAAAATGTAGCATATATTGTTTGTGAGCATGGAAGAATATCAGAACAGTATAGAACAGGTGTTGGTGCAGATGTTTACATATCAGAATCTGTTTTTAATTTATTAAAAGGTAAAAAACGGGGAGGGTTCAAATTATTTGTAGTAGTTGAAGAAAACACTGGGAAGATATTTGTAACGGATAGAGAATTAGATAAAGAAACAGTGGCGAGACTTGGATTAGGATACTATGAAATAAATGAGAAAGGTGAAACGTTTAGAGTAGATTTAACAGCAAGACATTATTGGAAGGGAAGGGTTGGTGAAAAATTGGAAAGTAGAGATTATGAATATCAATTATCATTGAATAAAACTTGGCCAAGCGGGTGGGCATATTTTAAAGGAAGTTGGGTACCAAGTAGAGAAGAATACGAAGCATGGGTTGGAGGAGGAGTAACACTACCCAAAAATTTAGCAGATAAAATAGCACTATCCGCAGCCATTTTAGTTTTTACTAATGCTCTTGCAGAAGGATTTCCCGAAAAAAAAGAAGTAATCTATCCTGCAGGTTTGGGAGGGATTCTCTTTTATCTGTCAGAGGGCTGGAAATTATATGAAAAATTATTTAAGAAAAAGAAATAGTATCAAATTTATTCTCCCATTATTTCCATTACCTCTTCAAGTACTAGTTGATAGGCAAAAACTCTGACGTTCACTGGCCTCCACTTCCCGTCCCATTCCACTCCGCTCCAAACGTTCTCGCAGTCTTTAATAACACTCATTATCTTTTCCTTTTTTTCTAAATTGTCCTTGCTGTTTTCAAAAGCTTCTAAAACTACTTGAACCGCTTCTTTATCTTCACAAGAAGGATCATTTGACATCTCAATGAACATTTTATAGTAATCTTCGAATGTTTGTGGTTTTACTTTTTTTTCTACTTTTGTTATTTCTTTTACTTTTGTTATTTCTTTTTTTGATTTGTATGTTTGGGTGGGGGGTTGCTTCTTAGTTGATTTTGCTTCAACTTTCGTTTCTTTTACTTCTTCTGTTTTTTCTGTCTTTTCTATTATTTCTATTTCATCTTTTCTAAGCTGTAGAAGCAGGGCTCTAACATTCCAATATCTCCATACGCCATCCCATCCAGCTTTTCTCCATATTTTCTCATAATTTTCGATTGTACTTACTATTTCATTCATCTTCTTTACATCATTTTTACTCTTTTCTAGTACATCTAAAACTCCCTTTGCGGCTTCTCTATCTTCAAAATTAGAATTTTCATATAACTCTTTAAACATTTTATGGTAACTTTCAAACTTTGGATTTTTTTCTTCTCTTAGTTTTTCTATAAATTTCCCAACTTTGTCTAATTCCGCACGGACTGAAGATCCTAATTTTTGAGTAGAAGTTTTTGTTGCCCTCACAACTTTTGAAGCATATTCTTTTGAATAATCTAAAATTTTTCTATAATTTTTGACTACAAAATTAGAACCTAGAAATATGGCCGTAGCTGTCATTCCTATCAAAATTCCATCTCTTATTTTTGAAATAAGAGTTTTTTGCTTTTCTCCTTCTTCTTCTCTTTCTTTTTCTTGTACTTTTGTTTCTTTCTCGACTTCCTTTATAATCTTTTTAACCTCAATCGAAGGAATTTCCACTTTTCCTTCACTTAACTTAATTAACTCATTATCCATTTTTTCCTGGATATTATGAAGTTGTTCTTTACAATTGGAAATTTCTTGACTAATAATTTTAATATGTTCCTGGCTTTCTTCAAATTTTTTTGCTTCACCTTCAAATTTTTTATAAGTTTCTAAAATTTTAGAATAAAAATCTTTTACTTCTAAAAGTGAGTCTCCTATTCTTTTTGTTGTTTCATCGTATACTATCTCTGCCTTTTGAGCTGTAACATTCAAAGCTTCTCTTAATGTAGTAAATATTTCATCTACTGCTTGCTTAGCTTGCTGTATTTTATGAAATACGTCTTGGATTTTCTCCTCCCATTCTTTTCGAGAAAGAATTAGGTTTTCTTTCAGCTCGTCTACTCCTTTTCTATAATTTTCTATATCCTGTAATGCTTTGTCGAAATACTCTATTTTATTTCCGACTTCGGACGCTTCTCCAATTAGTTTATCTAAATTTTTTGCAACCTCCGCATATTTTTTAACATCTTCCTTTTTCTTGTCGAGTTCTTGATTGAGTTCTTGAAGCTTTTGAAACTTGTTTTCTACTTGTTTTTCTACTTTCCTTATTTCTTCTAAAAGTGAATTTATATCTTCTATTTTCTTGGCCGGATTTAAGCGAACTTTAATCTTGAACATTTTATTTTCTGATCCCATAAATTACACCTCCCACCTGATAAATAGACTGTAGAACTAGTATTTAAATCTTTCTATTTTTGCTTTCCGCCTGTCTTTTATCTCTTTTTTATTTTTGTTTTTTATTTCTTTTGTGCTTTTCTAAGGATTGCGACTGCTTGGTTTATTGCTTTTCTTACTTCTTTTTCTGTCCTACATCCTGTGCAAATTATTTTTCCATTTTTGAAAAGAAGGAGAGATGCTCTTGGGTTTCTTAACTTTAAAATTGCTCCTGGGAATTGCTCTGGTTCATATTCTACGTTTGCGAGCTTTTTCCCTAAAGTATAAAGATCAAGCTCCATTCCTAAATTAGCACTAGCAACTATATTTTCAATTCTGAAGTTTATTCTTTTCATGAAATGATAAAAGAGAAAATATTAAAAAGCTTTTTGGGACGGAACGAAAGAGAGCTTATTTCTTCCATGTCATATGATATTCTAAACTCTGGAAAAATCGAAATTGTTTTTAGAAAGAATTTTTTGTTAATTATTTTCCTTATGAGCTCGTGAAGCTTTAACTTTCTCCTTATTTCTTCTTCTATTTTTCTTAGCTTTTCTTCATCGTTGAAGTATTTTCCAAGATAATATGAATATAAGCACCCATAGTAAATCCCTCCTCCTGAAGTCGGCTTTACAATTCCTGCTGCGTCTCCTGTTAAATGAATTCTTTTTTCTTCTTTTCCATTTTTTATTTTTTTACTTATTTCTTTCCTCATTTTTTTTGGTATTACTGCTGCAAAGCTTTCCGTTTCTTTTTCCCCCATTTCTCTTATTTTCTTGAAAAAAAATTCCGCAAACTTTCTCTTCGGCTCCTTGAAAAAAACAATCCCTACTATTCTCTCTTTAAAATTCGGAATTACATACCCAAAAGAACTATCAAAAAAATAAACCTTTATTGTATTTTCATTTTCCTTTTTCCCTAAAAACTTCTTCTGGTATGCAATGGCATAATCTAATTTATCAAAATTAAATGCTTTCGCAACTATCGAAAATGGTCCATCAGCCCCAATTACTATATTAAAATGCTCTAAATCAAACTCGCTAATTCTCTTTTTCACTATATTTGCCTTTGTAAGTGCATACTCTGCCAAAACCTTGTCAAAATTAGCTCTATTCAAAAGAATTCCCTTTATATCTATGTAAAACTTTTTATTATACAAATTCACTTCCACTTCGTTTATTTTGTTTTCTATACATTCTTCTATGTCTATTCCAATTTTTTTGAAGAAACTATATGCTCTTTCGGATATTAAACCAGCGCATCTTACAGGATATCCTATTTTGTCATGTTCTTCGTAAATATTAGATTCCCCTTCAAATGAATAAGAAAACATTGATCCTGAGGGACCGCACCCAATGACAGCGCAATCCATATGATTTAAATAATTTTCTTTTAATTGTCTTTTATGAAAAGATCAAGAGGAAGGATATCTAGAAAGTCTAGGGCTATTGGTAGGAAGATAAGGGAAAATGTATTAACACCTTATAAAGTTTTAAAAGATATAGAGATTGGGAAGAAAGTAATGATAATACCTTATGGAAAATACGAAGACTTTCCACATATGAGATATTCTGGTAGGGTGGGGAAGGTAATCGAAAAGAGGGGGAATTCGTATGTTGTAGAAATAAAAGATGGATCAAAGATGAAAAAAATAATTGCTTCTCCGATACACCTTAGGGTGGTAGAATGATAGGAAAAAAAATATTAGATTCAAAACCTGCGTCACTGAATGATGTAATTGATATACTTAATGAAATACCTGAAGAAGAAATTGAATTTGAACAATCAAAAACTCTAAGTTATGCTAAAAAATTTGTAAAAATAGACAAGAAAAAAGAAAAGGAAAAAATAGAGAAAATAATAAGTGAAATTCCAAAAATAAATGAAGAAAAGGCAATAAAACTTGTAGAGATACTCCCAAAGAATGAAGATGGTGTAAGGGCTATTTTTTCGAAAGAAATTTATACATTAACAGATGATGAAGTAAAAAGAATATTAGAGATACTTTGGGAATAGGCGATTTATATGATGGAGGAATATGCTTATGTTATAGACTACTCGTTAATGGGGAGGGTAGAGGATTTAAAAAGGGAGCCTTTAGTATATTTAATCGGAGAGGATAGTTTTGTATTACTAGAAGCTGTCTTAAAGAAAGGGATAGAAGTTGAAATTGGAGAAAGAATATATGTTGGAAAATTTTTAGAGAAAAGGGAAAAAATAGATAGGATTAAAAGGAAAATAAGCTATGATGATTTACCTCAATCTGCTAAAGCCGAATTAAAGGAAGTTATAAAGAAGATTGTAAAAAATAAGGAAAGTTTGTATTTGAAATTTCTAAATGAGTGTGCTCCGATAAATATAAGATTACATAGCTTAGAATTATTACCTGGAATCGGAAAAAAACATATGAATATAATTTTAGAAGAAAGAGAAAAGAAAAAATTTGAAAGCTTCAAAGATTTTGAAGAAAGGGTAAGAATATCTGATATCGCTGGAATGATATCTGAAAGAATAATAAAGGAAATGGAAGGGGGAGAGAGATATTATTTATTCATTAGACCGCAAAGAAGTAGGAAAGAATGAAAAAAGATAAAATTTTTCTGAATGATGAAGAAATATTAGACTACGAAGCAAAAATTGCAAACGTAAAAGATAAAATTGTTCTTGAAATCGGAGGAGGAACTGGAAATTTAACAAAAAAATTGGTTAGTGCTAAGTTATTGTATGTAATAGAAAAGGATAAAAATTTGGCAAGAATTTTGAAAAGTTTTGAAAATGAAAAGATAAAAATAATCGAAGATGATTTTTTAAATGTAAAACCTTTTCCCGTTGATGTAATAGTTGGGAATATTCCTTATTCAATTTCATCTAAAATTCTATTTAAGCTTGTAGAATGGGGATTTGACCATGCGGTTCTTTGTGTCCAAAAGGAATTTGCAGAAAGGATGATCGCTAAGCCTGGAACAGGAGAGTATGGGAGGCTCAGCGTAATGACACAAATTTATTTCAAACCAATTTTTCTAAGGGTTGTTCCAAGGGGTGCATTCAGACCAATTCCGAAAGTAGATTCCGCATTAATTTATTTATCAAAGACAAATGAAAAAGTAAATAAAAAAAGAGATGACCTGATAAGAAAACTTTTCTCTCACAAGAAGAAAAATATTCTTTCAGCGATCAAAAGCAGAGAATTTTCTGAAGAAGAAAGAGA
>CAZFGC010000077.1:0-2022 GCA_964518285.1 Microcaldota archaeon | reverse complement strand
CTCTTCCGATCTTGCTATGTAAGCGCATGCAATTGCATCTATTTCATGGATGCTTTTTCCTTTTGGGTTGAATTTTATGAATTTTTTCAAGTTTGAGGGGTTTTTTCTGTTTATTCCTAGGATGTCGTAGATTGCGCCTGGGAAAGTTTCTATAACTTTTATTTTCATTTTTTCGAGGGTTTTGCGGAGGGAAATTCCTCTTTTTGTCAAGGAGCGCATGGGGCCAATGGAAATTGGAAAAAATTTTATTTTCATTTTTAAAAGTTCTTTGTCGCAAGATCGAAAGTGGATTTTGCTTTTTCTCAAGTTTTTTCTGCCGAGCGGGAGGAAAAGTGGGGCATCTATTGCAACGACTTTTGGCTTGGATTTTTTAATTTCTTCTAGGATTTCGCGGTTCGTGAAAAGAATTTTTGTAGTGATTTTGGTTTTTTTGTTTTTTTCTAGTGTTGCGAGGCCTGTTGGGTTTTTTTCGCTAGCTGCAAGGTCTATTCCTATGAACTTCATGGAAACAGCCTTGTTTTATCTCTTACTAAAAATGTTGCTTCCCTTATATTTGGCAAGTTTAGAAGCTGTTTAGTTAATCTTTCCAAGCCTATAGCAAATCCTCCGTGAGGTGGGACTCCATATCTAAAGAATTTTAAATAGTACTCGAAGTCATCTGGATTATATCCTTTGTTTTTAAAAGCTTTCACTAGCAAATCGTAGTCATGAATTCTCTGTCCACCAGTGATTATTTCAATTCCTTTATAAATTAAGTCAAAACCCCTACTATATCCATTTAAATTTTCAGGATCATCTGGCATCGTATAAGCAGGTCTAACAGCCAATGGAAATTTTGTCAAGAAATAAAAGTCATGATTGTATTTTTTCTTTATATAATCTCCAACTTTTCTCTCGTTTTCAGCATTTAAATCTTCTCCTTCTTTTATTTCTATTCCAATCTCTTCTTTCTTTTCATAAATTTCTGGAAAAGAAATTCTGGGAAAAGGCCTTTTAGGAATCTCTACTTCGACTCCCAAAAATTTTAGTTCCTCATTTCTAGTATCCTTAACATATTCCAAAATTGAACAAATCAACTCTTCAGCCAAATTTATAATATCAAATTCATCCTTTATAAAAGCAAATTCTACATCCATGCTTTCGTATTCATTTAAATGTCTAGTTGTATGATGTTCCTCAGCTCTAAAGACATGACCAATTTCATAAACCTTTTCAAGACCACCTATTATAGCAAACTGCTTGTAGAACTGGGGACTTTGAGCAAGATACGCTAGCTTATCAAAATATTGAACTGGAAAAAGCTCAGCTCCCCCTTCAGTACCACTTGCTATTATTTTAGGAGTATTTATCTCAACGAAACCCTTTCCCCTCAAATATCTCCTAAACCCCTCCAATATTGCATCTTGAATAAGAATTATACACTTCATCTTTTTCCTTCTTAAATCAATTGGTCTGTTATCAATTGCGACATCCAATGGAGGTTCTTTTCTTTCAGCTGGATCAACTGGAAGGAGATCTAAACATTTTGACAAAATTTTAATTTGCTCAGGAATAATTTCTATTCCTCTTGGAGCTCTCTCATCCCCCCTTACTTTCCCAATTACCTCAACTACGCTTTCCCTGTTCAAGTCTTTAAAAGCTTTAAAAACTTCATCACTAACTTCATTCCTATGCAAAGTAATTTGTATTTCTCCTTCTCTGTCTCTTAGTACAAAAAAAGATACCTCCCCGAGTTCTCTTATATAACTAACAAATCCACAAAGCCTTACTATTTCTCCTAAATTTTCTTTTCCTATTTCAATAGTTGTTTTTCTCTCGATGTTTTTTCCAATTTCTTCCACGATCTCACAGCGCCCGGGGCAAGACTTGAACTTGCGACCTTCTGGTTAACAGCCAGACGCTCTACCAACTGAGCTACCCGGGCATAAAAAAATAAAACTAAAAACAATTAAATTGTTTCCTTTTTTCCTATTTCTTTCCTTTCCTATTTCTTTTTATCTTTTTCTTTTTTTTATTTTTTCT
>CAZFGC010000076.1:0-2144 GCA_964518285.1 Microcaldota archaeon | reverse complement strand
GAAGAAAATTATTTTATAACAGATCCTCTCTTAACGAGAGCTCTATCTCGATAATTTATTGAAATTTTTAAAATGAAAAGCGAAAAATAGAAAACAAAACTTTCAAAATTATTTGAAAATTTCTGGCTAATATCCTGAAAGGAGTTCCCTGAATTTTTCATCCCATTCTGATTGCACTTTTTCCCAATTTACTTCTCCTGTTTCCGTTTCGTTCTTAGAAATTATTTTTGAAAGCTCTGCCCTAGCCTTCAAAACGAATTCAAGCTTTCTAATGTTTATATTATTTCTCTCTATACTTGCTTTGGTTATTTGTGAATATGCTCTTCCTTTCATGAATGCTTCAAGTATGTATTGCTCTGGTGGAATCCCTGTATCTTCTGACCTTCTTTCCAAGACCGGAGGAATGAATTTTATTTTCAATTCATCTTTTATTTTTTTGATATCCAAATCATCTAGCATCCATTTGCTTGCCTCCTCGTTTTCTATAAAATTGCATTTTAACTTAGAAGATTTCATATCAGGACCTCTTATGAATCTAAATGTTTCTACGAATTTTCTATTTATTGTATCTGTCTCATAGGTATTCTTTACAATTCTATAAAGTTTTTCTTTTCTCCCGAACCTCAGCTTATGAAGAAAAGTATACCTATCAGTGGCAAACATAGATGCTGCTGGAATACCAAAGACAAGCTCTAATCTATCTTGGACATCTTTTAAACTTTCAGCATGGAAGTTATACAAACAAAATACTCCTGGCTGCGTGTTTAGAAGATTTATAATTCCCTGAATTGCTCTTCTAGATCTAAGTTCGTTAACGACAATTGCTGCTTCACCCATCCTCAAAAGACCGCTAGTTATTTTTACTAAATCTAAAGCACTTCTTTCTTCTTCTTCAGGAGCGACCTTTGCTGCTCCCATATGAAAACCATGCTTTCTATAAATTTGTATTGGCATTTCTTCTATATCTTGGACTGGCAAGATTCTTTTTTTAGTTCCGATAGCTGCAATCTTTGCAGCTGTAAATGTTGTTTTTCCCGATCCTTTTATCCCAAGGACTGCTTCGCTACAACCAAGATTAACTAATACATCGTCATATCCTGCATAAAATGCAGACATTCCATTATAGTAGAGATATTCGCTATACGTAAATGGTGTTGGCTTCATTATCCTAAGAGCACACTGAAGCTCACCAAAAGTTGCAGGTGGTCCCTGAAGATGACATCTCATATTCAATCTTGTTAACATTAGGTCTATCATTGGATTTTTCTCATCAAGTCTTTTTCCTATCTTTGCAGCAAGTGTACAGTTTAAGAATGCATTTTCCAAAAGTTTTCTATTATATCTAAAAGGAGTGTGACATAATCCAAAATGAACGTGTTCTAAGTAAATAGGACTATTTTCAGAATCGATGTAAATGTCTGTTACATTTTCGTAATCCATAGCTATATTTTCAATAGGGCTTCCCATACCAACTGTCCAGTTAACTGTTTCTTTTGCCATGGCAAGAGCTTCTTCATTGCTTAAATTTATTCCCATTGCTGCTGCTTCGTCTAGATAGAATCTTCTATATTCCAAAAGTTTATTTTGATAAAGAACATTTAAATCAACAAGCTTATCAAGTATTGGCTCCATGTTTTTTGCAATTGTTTCCCTTAGAATTTTTTTCATTCTTTCATCTAAATTTTGTAGAAGCTCATTTGTTTGAGTATAAAATCTTGCTTCTTTTCCAACAAGATCATAAATTTTCACCTTTATTCCGTATGGAAGAGAATATGTAGCGCTTGGATGGTCTATTTCTCTTGCTTCTGGAGGAATTTCTAAAACAAACGTTTCAACGAAAGCTGCCATTTTCATTCTTGCAAACTTTAGAAATACATCTCTCATATCTCCCGTCTCTTTAACAAGCTGATACATTTTTGTTGCCATTATTGCGTCTTTTAACTTTCCCAAGATGCCAAAAAATCTACTATATCCTTCATAGAAAACTCTTCTACTTGGTTCTGGCTCTTTATATCCTTCTATAATCCTAATTGCCATTATTGGATTCTGAGCTAGCGCTTCTACAATTTTTTCTAACGTCTTTCTTCTATTTACATAATTCTCATCATCTTTTAATCCGAAATTAGAAGGATTTCCCAAAAATG
>CAZFGC010000075.1:0-1668 GCA_964518285.1 Microcaldota archaeon | reverse complement strand
TAAAAAGAATACAAAAGACCCTCGATTACTCCAAGAAATAGAAAGAGCAATAAACGAAATAAGTTTGAATTTAAAAATGTATTAATCTAAAGTCTAATCTTAATTTTAGTTTTGAGTTTTATCTCTTCATTTTTCATTTTTCCTCTTTTCTTTTCTCTCTTTTCTATTTTTTCACTTTTACACAAACAATTTCGTCAGCAAATTTGTATATCTCATATTCCAGTCTTTCTGTTTCGAAGTCCCTTATTTCTACTACAGGTCTTGCGAGGGTTATATCTCTCATTCCCTTCGGAACCTTTACAACTAAGTTAGTTGTTAAAACTTTTCTTATCGCTCCGTCTTTTATGAAAATTATAGTATCAACTATTTGCGGTATCATCCCTAAGTCAACTCTCCCTATGAATCTTTGTATTGATTCTATTGGCTTGCTCGAATGCACTACCCCAATCATTCCAATTCCACTTAATCTCATATCACAATAAATCTTGAAATCGCTTGTTTTTCTCATTTCGTCATAAATCGTATAGTCAGGTCTTACTAGGAGAAGGATATCAGCAGTTTTTTCAAATGATCCTTCAAGTGGACCGTATTGTGTTACTTCATCTGGAACTTGCAAATCTCTAGGACTTTCAAGAGTTTTAACAATTTTTTTCCTTTTCAAATACTCTTCAGCTAGAGCTGCAGCAAAAGTACTTTTTCCGCTTCCTGGAGGTCCGCATATTAATATTCCTTCAGCACGTTCAAGTCTTGACATTAGCTTTGAAGAAAGCTTATAATCCTCTAACCTTACCTTAGCTATAGGTCTAACGATTGTTATTTCAAGTCCATCGCTGAACGGAGGTCTTGTTATAGCAATTCTATACTCCCTCATTTGTATTACAAGCGCTCCTTTGCTATCTATCTCAAAGTAAGATTTTTCATCTCTCTTTGCTATTTCAACAATTTCTCTTACCATTTCCTCTAACTTTTCTCTGCTTATCTTTTCTCCTAAGTGAACGATTTTTATTTCTCCAGGTTTTCCTATTTTTGCGACAGGAATGGTATTTTCCTTTAAATGCAGGGAAATTGTATCCTTAGTTATAAATTTTTTGAATGGGAGTTCTTTCATTACGAATCTTGGTTCTAGGTAAATAGTTTCTATCCCTTCAGCTTTTGCTACTTCATTCATTACCTTATCAGAAGTAACAAGAATAGCACCTTTTTCTTTAGCTAATTTTCTTATTTCAGCATCTATTTCTCCGAGCTTTGCACCTTTTATCATTAGTTCGCTGCTTCTTTCTCCGCAATATTCAATTTCTATCTTTTTCTCATCGGCAAATTTTCTAAGTTTTTTTATTTCTTCAAGTCCGCTGAATCCGGTTTCCTTTCCAAGGTTTGCTTGATGTTCTAACTCCCCTATTGTCGCGACATGTAAATATATCTTTGCACCTTCAATTTCCTTATTTTCGATCATTTCAGTAATTCTCCCATCAATTATAACAGAAGTATCTGGTACAATTTTTTTCATAGGATCACTTCATCAAGCACACATATTCAAAAATTTACATCGTCAAATATACACATAATTGTCATAAATTAGATATTGAATTTAAATTTTTGCATTTTTTAAATTTTTCGGTAAATACGAGATTAAATATGAGAAAAAGATGAAAAAACCTAAATAGAAAA
>CAZFGC010000074.1:0-2418 GCA_964518285.1 Microcaldota archaeon | reverse complement strand
ATGAAGAATATAGGACATGGGACCCATATAGAAGCAAACTCTGTGCTGCAATTCTAAAAGGACTTAAAGAACTTCCTATAAAAAAAGATTCAAAAATTCTTTATCTTGGGGCAGCTAGCGGTACAACAGCAAGTCACATTTCAGACATAGCAACGGACGGTATAATCTATTGTGTAGAATTTGCTCCCGAAGTAATGAAAAAATTAATTGATGTATGCGAAAAGAGAAAAAATATGATCCCTATTTTTGAAGATGCAAGAAAGCCAGAAAATTATAAATTTGTAAAAGAAGTTGATATCATTTACGAAGACGTTGCCCAACCTGATCAAGTGAGAATTTTATTCTTAAACTCAAAATATCTAAAATCAAAAGGGTACGTTATGATTGCAGTAAAATCACAATGTATAGATTCTACAAAAAGTCCAAAGGAAATTTACAAAGGTGTTATAAAAGAACTAGAAGAAAAATTTGAAATAATACAATCTTTAGAATTAGATCCATTTGAAAAAGATCATATATTCATACTCGCTAGAAAAAAGTAATCAATTGCACTTATAAAGGTAACAATAAACATTTTCAATGAAAGTAGGCCATGTTTTATATTTACAATCTATCACTATCATCGGAGTAGAAGGAGTCTGCAAATAAGTAAGAGCGAAACTTTCATCAGCACTTAGTAATCTTAGTGAATTTTCTTCCAAACATTTTTCAATTTTAACATTAGGGTCTAAACATTCAATTATTTCACTTTCATTCAGCGCTCTTCCATCTTTTTCTATTTCATCTATTTTTTCGTAAATACATTTTCTGAACATTTTGAAACTTTCTTTATCTTTCATACATTCAAAGTATTTTAGAAGCAAAAATGCGTTCTCTGCATCTTTTCCTTCGAAGTTATGTGTATCTGTCCTTATTATCCTCCATATTTCGCTAACATTATATTTATCGATGAAATCTTGAATTAAGTTATCGTATCTTCTTGACCATTTATCGTAGGGATCAATGTATATGTCAATTGCAATTTTATCGGAAGAGCAGCTTATCCTATATGGGATTTCTATTATAGTTCTTGGTTTTTCAGGTAACTGAAGTATTTGAGTTAATTTATATACAGTTAAATTTTTGTATAGGTATAGCTCAAGAGATACTGGACCTGAATAAGAAGTAGCATTGATAGTTGCTTTATAACCATCCCCATATTTTTCTACATTTTCTACAGATACATTAATTAATCCGATGTAAAGGTTTACGTATTTTTTAACAAATTTTTCAATTTCTTCAGATTGAGAAGTCTTTTCCTTAAGATTTGGAAAATTAAAAATTCCAATAAATAAAATGGCAAAAACTATTAAGGAAATAACGATTAAAAGAATATTCATTGACTTTACTTTTGCACTCTTTAAAACTTTCTTTTTCATATCTCATCATCCTCTTCTGCAACTTTCAAAAAATTTTTCTAATTCATATCTTTCAACGGCACCAATTAAATTTTCTTTATTTGCAGGACAAACAAACTCAGGAGTTGCGTTATAAGCTGCTATCTCATGCAAGCATGAAATAACTAACATTGCAGTTTCCTTTTCATTTACATTAGCAAAATAAATTTTATAATTTTTTTCTAAGTCTCTTACAATATCCATCATTTTAATACTGTAAGGACATGTATCTGAATAAATAAAAATAACTGTATCCTCATCAATTTTAAATCTAGATAAACATTCTGCAATATTTTCTTCAGTTTTTTCAGTTCTACTTTCTTCTTCAGCTTTTGCTGCTATGTTATCATAAGTCACATTAGAAGTAATAGGTCCTTTTGTCTCAATTTCACTTTCAGACCTTAAAAATAACAAAATCCCAATAAGTATTCCGATTGCAACCACAAAAATAGAGAAAAATAGTATAAACTCTTTATCCACTAATTTTCTACTACTCTCACTGACTTTCTTACCTTTGCCAACTTTTTCATTATTGCTCTTATTTTTCACATTAACCATCTTTGCATTTAGTTTATACAATTATCAAAAAAACTTTTCATTTCTTCTTTGCTCGAAAATGCGCCTATTTTATTAACTTTTTTACTTAAGCATACAAATTCGGGTACATAACGAAGTTGTGCAACTCCTTCCATACATTCAGTTGCAATTTTAATGTCATCTTTATTACCTGCGTTAATCCAAGTGATATTATATCCTTCGCTTTCAAGTTCTTTTACCCAAGGTTTCATATTTTTACAATACGGACACCAATCAGTGTATATGAAGGCGATATTTATATTTTCACATGCAACTTGAGTATTAACTTGAGTATTTAAAGAATCTGAATTATTATTCTCCCCTACACATCCAGAAAGAAAAGATACTAATATGAAGAATATTAAAGTTAGAAAAATAGATTGGGTTTTTCTTATATTTCCCACAA
>CAZFGC010000073.1:0-5330 GCA_964518285.1 Microcaldota archaeon | reverse complement strand
AAAAATATAAAGAAAAATATAAAGAAAAGGATAAAAATAGAAAGGATAAAATGTATATCACTACTTCAAGAAATCCAAGCAATAATACAAAAGAGTTTTCGAAAAAAATTTGTTTTTTTCTCGGAATCTATGGGAAGTACGAAAACCGTGGGAGAAAGTCTATAGAAGATGTAGTGAACAGGGCAAAAAAGCTAGGGCATAGTGAAATTTTAATAATATCAGAAACTAATAATAGGCCCTCAAGTATTTCAAAGATAAAAATTTTTGGAGAAAAGTGGTTTTGGAAAGAAGAAATTAAATTTAATGGATATACATATAAAGAAAAAAATAGTGAAAAAAAAAATAATGAAAAGGACAAATTTGAAGTATTGGTATGTATGGATTTAAGAAAAATTTTTGAAATAGAAATGCCAATTAGCGATTTTTTCTCAGAAATAACTTACGACAAAAAGAACAAAAAAATTAAATTTGTGTATAAAAATAAGTCTTTAACTTTAAATGGTGTAGAAATATGCTGAAAGGTACTATAGAAGTAGAATTTCAATCCAGTAGAGATGCTGAATATGCAAAAAAAGCTCTAGAGATCGAAAAATACAGCGCAAAAAAATGTTCTATAAACATAAATCAAAACAAAAATAAATTAATTATTGAAATTAGTTCGGAAGAAATTTCTCCCTTTCATGCCGCGATCTCGTCAATGATAAGAAATTTAAAAGTTATCAAAAATATATAAATGGGGTGGATAATGTGAGTGAAAAAGATTTAGAGGCATATCAAGTTACCCAGCAACAATTGCAACTCCTATTGCTACAAAAACAACAACTTAAAATACAAAGCGAAGAAATAAATAACGCTCTTAACGAACTAAAAAAAATAACCGAAAAGGAAAAAGTATACAAAATAGTTGGCCCTATTTTAATTGAAGTAAATAAAGATGAAATTATCAAAGAACTTAATGAAAAAAACGAAACTATTAACTCTAGAATAGAAATCCTAGAAAAACAGGAAGATAGGCTAAGAAAAAATCTAGCAGAGCTTGGAAAAATCCTAGAAAAAGAGCTGAAAGAAGAAGAGTAGAATTATTAATCTTTTCATTCCTTCTTTTTCTATGAACTTAACCGTATCTATCTTACAGTCAATACTTTCAATTATTTTTTTATTGTTATTTTGGCTAATTCAATCAATGATAATTCTACATATAACGAGAAAGTACATTTTTAAAACATTTTTTAGAAACAAACTTATCGAATGGATATTCGTACAACCATCAATCGCAGTACATGAAATATCTCATATTTTTGCAGCTGTCTTTACTGGTTCTTACGTTTCAGAATCTTTTATTTCTCCAAGGGCTGGTAGAGTGACTGCTTTATCCAGCGAAAGTATAGGTGGGTGGATATCTAGAATAATAGCTGCTTTTGCTCCTTCTTTTCAAACTTTTTTGATTTTAATAATACTTACCTTACTGTTCCCACATGCGATACCTGAAGACTTTAATATTTCTACTCTATTTGAATATAAAGAAGATTACAGAGAGATTACAAACGAAATTTTAGTAGCAGTAAATAGCTTTTTTGTTATGATTTCAAACATTTTTAAATCGTTAACTCCAAACTCTATTATTATTTTAGTCTTTATTCTTTACCTTTTGATAATATTATCCATAACTGCAACTCCAAGTGAGGATGACTGGAAGGCAGCACTTCAAGTCATTCTTTCTCCAGTTCCATTCTTTTCTATATTTTTATCTTTTATATCAATTTATGTCGTATTTTCATACTTCAAAATAGGATTCTTAGCTCCGATGATTTCCATTTTAATAATTAATTTCATAATAGCTATTTTTGGAATATTCGTTTCTACTTTATTTAGTAAACTAATTGACACTCTGGGTAATTTATAAAAAGAAATTGAAATTTTGAAAAAAATTAAAAAATTAAAATCTTTTCATTATTTCATGAAAAAAATATTGCTAGGAGACGAAGCAATAGCGCATGGAGCAGTGGATGCTGGAATAGCTGTTGCAACAACCTATCCTGGAACTCCTGCCAGCGAAATTGGTGATGAACTCTCAAAGATAGCAAAGGAGAAAAAAAATGAAAAAAATTTCTACTTTGAATATAGTATTAATGAAAAAGTAGCTTTGGAAGTTGCTGCAGGTGCTGCTTTTTTTGGAGCTAGATCAATTGTTTCATTCAAGCATTTTGGATTTAACGTTGCAAGTGATAGTGTTTTTCCGCTATCTTATCACGGGATTAAAGCAGGGATGATAATAGTAGTTGCCGATGATCCACAATGCTGGAGCTCAGGACAAAGTGAACAAGACTCGAGATATTTTGCTAGAATAGCGCATATGCCAATGCTAGAGCCGAGCTCTCCGCAGGAATGTTATGATTTTGTAATAAAAGGATTTGAACTTTCAGAAAAACTTCAGATTCCTGTAATAATAAGACTAACAACTAGAGTTGCTTATGCAAAAGGAATAGTAATTACAAATTCAAAAAGAACGAAAAGCAATAAAATAAATAAAATAAGTATAGACGAATTTAAAGAGATGGCATTTAATAATATGCCACCAAAGATAGTAAATATCCATAAGCAGCTCCATGAAAAACTAAGACTTTGTGAGAAAATTTATGATTTCTGCAAGATTGAAGACGAAAGTAAAAAAAGTAAAATAGGAATTATAGTTTCTGGAGTGCCTTATTTGTACGCAAAAGAAGTGTTGAAAAAGATAGATAGAAAAATTCCAATACTTAAAATTGGAAGTTGGCCTTATCCAAAAAACTTAATTAAAAAATTTATAAACGGAAAAGAGAAGATTTTGGTAATAGAAGAAATTGAAGGAATCTTAGAGAAAGAAATCAAAGAAATATTATTTGAAATTGATAGAAACAATGAGAAAAATAGTAAGAAAAATAATAAAAAAGAAATTTTTGGAAAAAACATTTTGCCGGACTACGGGGAAATTAAAATAAACGACGTTGAAAATGCTATTAGGAAGGTAATTGGGTTGAGAAAGAGAAAATATCCTGAACGACTTGAAGTAATCCCAAGGTGGCCTGTGCTTTGTCCTGGATGTCCTCATAGAGCTACTTTCTATGAAGTTAAAAAAGTATTCGGAGATTCTATTTATTGTGGAGACGTTGGATGTTATATTTTAGGAATTTATAAACCACTGGAAACTCAACACTTCATAATAAGTATGGGCGCGTCTGAAGGGATTGCAAGCGGAATTAAAAAAATAAGAGATGAATATACTATAGCGTTTGTAGGGGATAGTACTTTCTTCCATGCTGGAATACCACCACTGATAAACATTGTTTATAACAAAAGTTTTAACAGAAAAAATCATCCAATAACAGTTATACTTAATAATATGGCGACAGCAATGACGGGACATCAGCCACACCCAGGAACTGGAGTTACTGGTATGGGAATAACGACAGATACTATAAAAATAGAAGAAATTGCAAATTCAACAAATTCCTATGTGTTCTCTATAAACCCATTTAATCTTAAGGAGAGTCTTGCTATATTTGAAAAAGTAAAAATGAAATCTAATGAGAAACCTTGCGTCGTGGTTTCCAATCAAGAATGTAGATTACAATTTATGAGAAGAGCTAGAAAAAATGGGATAAAAGTTCCTGTATTTCAAATAGACAAAGAAAAATGCAAAAAATGTGGTGAATGTCTCAATTTTGGATGTCCTGCTATTCATAAAGAGAAAGGAGAATATTATATAAACGAATCCTGGTGTTGGGGGTGCAGTGTCTGTGCACAAATTTGCCCGTACAACGCGATAAAAGCAAAAGTTGATTTTGTTTGATTTTGTATCTTCGTTCTTTATTATTCTTTATCATATATCTAGTAGAACTCTAATTTTCCAAATTTCGTTTCTTTCAATTTTTAGCATTCCGTAAGTTACTCCTTTTATTTGTGTTTTTGGTATTCCTTCGCCTCCCCAGCATTTTGCTTTTATCTTCATATCTTCTTCATCAAACTCAACTTTCATACCTCCAGGCAAAATTATTCTTATTTCACATTCAACTATAAAATCCTGCAGAATTTTTATGGTAAGATCTTCTAAATCATTTCCTTTTTCAATAATTTCAAATTCTTCAGTTTTCTCAACCTTATCAGAAACTACCTTAGAAATCGCTTCGGCAGCATTTTCTACAGCTTCTTCATAAGTGTTGCCGTAAGCTTCAAATAGCACGTCTGCTGTATGCTCAAGAAATTTATATTTAATCATCTTACCAACTCTACTTCTTTATTCCATCCATCACTTACTTTCATTCTCTCTATCTTTTTTATCTTTTTTTCCTAGCTCGTAAACTATCTTATTTACTTCAAAATTAGGAAGCTTCTTTATTGAATTTAAAATTGCATTCTCACTTAAAGGCAAATAGTCCCTTGAAAATCCTAACAAATAAATATTTGAATAAACTTCTCCGAAATTTTTTACCTTTTTTGATGCATCTACGAAAAATAAATGATCTGAGATTTTCATTAATTTTCTTTTAACCTCTTCTATCGTAGGATACTCATACTTACCAAAATATACAGAAGTTGGTTTTATTTGATTTTCATTTATAAAAAATTTTGTATTTTTATTTGCAAAATGAGCTACTCTAAGAGATTCTAATAGTTCTAAAGAAAATATTAAATCAGCTTCGCCACGAGATACTAAAGGAGAATAGATGTTTTTTCCGAACCTTACGTGGCATTCAAGAGGCCCAAATCTCATTGCAAGACCGTGGAGTTCGCTTCCCATTACTTCATATCCGTCAATGAGTGCTGCTTCTTCTATTACATTTGCCAAAGATATTACTCCTTGTCCTCCTATACCTGAAATTACTATATTGAATTCGGAACATTTCATAAATGAAAATAAAAATCGGAAGATTTTAATTAATTTCCTAACTTTTGGCTTTTCTTCTCCTTTTCCACTTTTATTCTGTTTTTACTTTTTTGTCTTTACTTTTTTTGTTTTTTTCTTGCTTTTATAATCTTTTATTATTTTGTTATGGTCAAATACTAATTTTGGTATTTTAGACACATCGAAAAGCTTTACGTCTTCAACGTCACTGCTAGGTTTAATCTTTCCAGTTCCTTTAGCTGAAAATGCAATCGATACTACATGAAACCTCGGATCTCTCTTTGGATCTGAATAGACTCCTATCAATCTTAAGGAATTTATTCTTAAGTTTGTCTCCTCTTTTGCTTCGCGAACTGCTGCCATTTCTACAGTTTCACCATATCTTACAAAACCTCCTGGAATCGCCCAGCCCTTTGGAAAATTTTTTCTTTTTATTAGAACTATCTTT
>CAZFGC010000072.1:0-1914 GCA_964518285.1 Microcaldota archaeon | reverse complement strand
GGTGAAGCCATTTTGGGACAGAAAAAATTTAGAGAATAAAGATGAAAATAAAAATGAATGATCGTCATGAAAAAAATTTATGAAATGAGCCTTAGTGAAAGAATCAAATTCTTGGAAAAAGAAATTGGCTTTGACCTAGGAAAAAAACTTAAAAAAAATCTAAAAATCTCCGAAGCTGAAAAACTAGTCGAAAATGTAATTTGCCTCTACCCTCTTCCACTCGGAATTGCAACAAATTTTATCGTAAATGGAAAAAAAGTTTATGTTCCAATGGTAATTGAAGAAAGTTCTGTTATCGCTGCTGCAAGCAACGGGGCAAAATATGCAAGCTATTCAGGAGGCTTTAAAGCTTCTTTTTCAAAAAACATAACAGTAGGCCAAATCCAACTAGTATCAAAAAACCCCAAGAAAACTATCAAAAAAATTCTTTCAAAAAAATCCGAACTCCTAGAAGAAATTAACCGAATCTCAGAAAACATGGTAAAAAGGGGCGGAGGGGCTAAAAACCTAGAAGCAAAAAACTTCGGAAAACATGTAGTTGTTTACATTTTCTACGATACAGTAGATGCAATGGGTGCTAATACTATAAACACTATTTGCGAAAAAATTGCTCCTGTACTAAGCGACATAACTGGATGTGAATATAGATTAAGGATAATCTCGAATTATGCAATAGAAAAAATCGCAAAAAGCGAAGCTATTTTTAAAAAAGAACATGTTGGTAAAGATGTAATAAATGGTATTTTAGATGCTTATGAATTAGCAAAATTAGACGTTAGAAGAGCAGTGACACATAACAAGGGGATAATGAATGGAATTGATGCTGTCGCAATAGCTACGGGGCAAGATTGGAGAGCTATAGAAGCTGGAGCGCATGCATATGCGTGTAGAAACGGAAGATATCAACCATTAACAAATTGGGAGAAAAACAAAAATGGTGATCTCGTAGGAAGGATAGAAGTTCCATTACAAATTGGGACTGTTGGGGGAATAATAAATATCCATCCAATTGCAAAAATTTCGTTAGAGATAATGAAAGTAAAAAAAGTAAATGAACTTGCAGAGATAATGGCAAGCGTTGGACTTGCAAATAACTTTGCAGCGTTAAGAGCACTTGTTAGTGAAGGAATACAAAGAGGACATATGAAATTACATGCAATAAATTACGCTCTTTCTGTCGGAGCCGGGAATTTAGCAAAAGAAGTTGCAAAGATAATGATAGAAAAAAACGACATATCAATGGAAAGTGCAAAGAGGATTTTGAGAGAATTGAAAAAAAGATACTAAATACTTTCTTATTATTTTCTATTTTTCACTTTCTATTTTCATTTCTATTTCATTTAGGATAATTTTATTCTTGAATTTCTCCTTTCCGAGATGATCAGACACTCCTATGCTTATTTCAATATTATGTCTCTTACATTTAATTTTTTTAACATTTATATGGTCCTCCCATAAAGTGTCAATACGTGAATTTATCAAAGGTTTTATTCTCAAATCTCCGTCCTTATTTAGCACAGCGTACAACCCTTCAACTTCACGATCTTTGGCTATTTTAAATACATTTTTCACAATCGCAACATTATCTTTTTTCTTTAAATGAAATATTTTACAATCCCAAAATAAGATTTCAGCTTTTTTTCAAATGAGGTCTTTTCATCCATTCCATGAGATATTAAACAACTACAAAAATTTTTAAAAACTCTTTCTTATTCGGTTTATGAAAGAGAATTATCTTTATCTTTTATTCATTGCAGTTTTTGCATTTTTGATTTTGAATTTTAATAGGAATTTGCCGATAGATTTTTATTCTAGGGGCGGGGAGCCTTTTTTGCCAGTTGTGGTAGGAATTTTGCTAGTTATTTTCAGTTTTTTGATTTTTAATAGGTTTTTTGGGCATTTTGTAGTTTTTTT
>CAZFGC010000071.1:0-4595 GCA_964518285.1 Microcaldota archaeon | reverse complement strand
TTTCTTAGCTCTTTGATTATTATTTCTTTTTCTCTATCATTTGCTCTTGCAAAAACTACGCAATTTTGAATTATTTTTGCTCTTTCTTTTTCGCTTGCATTTACAAATTCTTCAGCAATTATAGCTCTTTTTCCTTTCTTTAAAATCCCTAACTTCCTAGCGAAATCTACAGTAAGATTCTCTTTTTCACTAGTCAAAATTACAACTTCTATACCCCTAGCTTGAAAATTGTTTATTATTTCTTTTGCATCCTCTCTTATTGGATCTTGTATCGCAAGAACTGCTAGGAAAATATAACCTTTTTCATCAATTTTTTTATATCCGATTCCTATCGTTTCATAACCAGCAGCAGATAGCTCTATTATTTTCTTTTCTATTTCTTTTTTCTCTTTATCACTCTTTTCATTTTTTCCTTTTTCCCAAATATACTTACACTTTTCAAGCACTGAAAACGCATTTCCAAAAATTGTAATGAACCCCTTTTCTTTGCACCTTGTATAAACTATCTGCCCCTTTTCTTTTCTCTCCCTTGATAATTTTTCGATTTCTTCAGCAAATTTTATTTTCTCTATTTTCGACTTTAGAGAAAATACTAGAAGAGAATTTTCTATTTCTTTCCCGATCACTTCAAATTTATCTTCTTCGCTTTTTCTTTCTATTCTAGAAAAAGAAGAAATTGCACAAATTTCTGACAAAAAATTTATGTCTTTTAGCTCTTCTGACCCTAGCCTCTTTCCGTTATAAATAAATTCTCCAAATGGATTGTATCCATTTCCTGTAACATCTATTATTTTTTTGTTCATGTAAATTTTCTTCACTGTTTTTTCTCCGAGAGTTAGGTTTTTTATTTTCTCTATGCAAACAACATTCACGTTTTGTAGTTTATTTATGAAATTTTCTTTCCTAATGAAAAAATTTTTCGAAATCTTCGCAATACTAGTGAAAAAAGTAGTCTGTGCTGCCATGTAAATGTAATAAGGGATTCCTGCAACTGCTGCTGCAGCTGCTATCGAAAATGATAAAATTAAATCTTGCCCTCTAAAAGCTAGTGCAAAAAATATTACAACCGAGACTAAAAAAATAACAGGATTTATTTCTTCTACAAATTTTTCAATTCTTTTTATATCTTCTCTTTTTTCTTCTTGGAAAGGAGTTTTTGCAAAATTTGTTTGCAATCCAGTCTTTTCAACTTTCATAATAATTTCTCCTTCAACCAAAAAACTTCCAGCTAGCAAAATAGATGGATTTTCTTTTTTGAATGCAATTATTTCTTTTCTTTCAGTTTCACTTATAGTTCTTTTTTCTTTTATCCCCCTATCAAAAACTTCTTCACTAACTTTTCCAGAACCTTTCAAAACAAATCCATCAGCCGGAATTCTCTCCCCTGGCTTGAGAAATACAACATCCCCAGGAACTATTTCTGTATAATCTATTTCCTTCTTTTTTCCATCTCTCAAAACAATACATTTCTGGGAATAAGTTTTTACTTCAAGTATTTTTTTCCTAATTTTCAAGTCATCTATTACTTCAAAAATTATTACAATTAAAATTATAATAAGACAAATTATAGCGTATAAAAAGTTGTAAAAGAATAGCAAGATATTTGCAATGAGGAAGATGTATATTTGAGGTTGGATTCCTTCTGCCAAAGAAGTAAAGACATTTGGTTCTTGATATTCGCAAAATTCATTTTTTCCGAATTCATTTAATCTTCTTTCAGCCTCTTGACTACTTAACCCTACTATTCTTTCCATGAAAATAAAAAAGATTTTAAATTCTTTTTTTATTTCTCTTGTTCTTTTTGTCCTTGTCTCCGCTTTTTATTCTTCTTATTCTTTTTCATTTTCGGGTATTGACTTCTTGACTTCTTTTGTCTATTTTCTTTCGTGCTAACTACCTAAAATTGCGAAACCAAAGATGTTAAAGATAGGGCTCGCCATACTATGAAAACAAAGAATTAAGAGAAAGAGGATATTACTTTTCTCTTATTATTACTTTTTCATCAATGTCAATTATGGATCCAAAGTGTATTTGTATTTTTGTTCCAAGTGGTGTTTCTACAAAAATTAAGTTTTTTTCTTTGTCTACACCTACAATTTTTCCAATATATGCTCCAACTTCATTTATTATTTCTTTATTTTCAATTCTTAACTTTGAGACATAATCATTTTTCATTTTCTTCAAAACCTCTGAAAAAACTAGGGAAAAAACCACACACCCTATCGAAGCTAGCAAAAATTGGTGAAATCGAATATCTCCATAAACCCATGTAAGTGCTGAATAAATTACAACGCATATCAAAATCATGTTAAGAGTTGAATAAGAAACAGAGAAAAGCTCCAAAAATCTCTTGTACGAAAAAAGGCTAAAAGCTCTTCCAGCGTATAAAACAGCTAAAGAAATACCTACAAAAATTACAAAAAACCTAGCACCATCAGCAAAATTTTCTAAATTTGGAGAACTATAATATTTCGTAATCCCTCCAATTAAACCTATCAAAACTAGAACAAAAGAAATTACGTAAATTATAGAAGATAATTCAAAAGGGGTGAACAAGCTCTTCAAACTTGACAAAAATATCTCCTCCACCCCGAATGCCTTTACAATCAAATAAATTCCCAATAGCCCTGCAACAGGCCTCCATCCATAACCCAAATATTCACTAACCAAAAAAAGGACTATTAAAAATCCAGGAATCCCAAAAAACAACTTTGCAAAATACGGCTCTTTTAACTTGTTCAAAATTACAACCCATGTCGATTCAAGCTCTTTCGCTTGTTTCATTATCAAATTTCTCTTTGAAACTATTTTTACCCTCGAGCTAATAATCGGGATTAAAACATCATCATCAGCTCCATCACTTACAAAAATACAATTTATAGCTGGAAATTCGCTGAGTACCTTTTCAAGCTGTCTTGTTATGTTTTTATCCGCTTTATATCCGAGATTCTCATCCCCAGTTAAAGTTACAATTTGTACGTTTTTTGTTTTATCCTTTGAAACTTCATCATATGTTTTTACTGCAAGGAGAATTGCATTTCCATCAGTATCTTCAGGATCGTAAAGGAGAAGAGATTTCGCAGCTTCGATATTTGCTTCTCTTCCAATTATAGGACCACTTTTTTTGACTTTTTTAAGGTCATTATCTCTGTCTACGCAGATGATAAGTAATTTTTCTTTCATGAATAAAATAAGAATTATTTTAAAAATTTCTTTTTCTACTTTGTAATTTTCATACAGTAGCTTGTTCTGGGGCAGTATGAAGCTTGTCTATAGCATCTATAACAACCTTAGGTCGGTCTACAATCAATTCTATAACTTCTCTGGTATGTTTGGAAATATCTATAGGACGATCTATATATTTCATACACTCTTCTCCAATTTTAGGGTCCTTCAATACATCTGATGCAAGTGAGTAATAGTAAATGAACGGATATTCGTTTTGGAATGCAGCAGTTGAGATGTGAGGATATTTATTTTTATTTGTATCATATACTTCAAAATTCTTTGGTCCGGAAGTGATAAAATCATAAAGTTCACGAGTAGATGAGATATATTCCTCATTGATTTTTTTAATATCTTTATTTATTATATCTCTAAATTTTTCTCCTCCAAGATCGGCTCTTATTTCCATTAGATGTCTTTCCGCTTTATTCATTTCATCGTAGGCTTTCAAAAATTTTTCCGTTATATCTATTTCTTTTTTATATTTTTCTCTTGTTTCTTTTAGTTCTTTTTCTAATTTTATAATTTCTTCTTCATTTTTAGCTATATTTTCTTTTAATTCGTTTATTTTATCTACGAAATAGCCTTTCTCTATTCTTGATTCTAATTTGTTGAGTTGTGATTTCATTTCATGAGTTTTTGCTTCCAAACTGGCAAGTTCTAATTCTTTATCTCTTATTTCTCTTTTCATCTCTGAAATAAATTTTTTAGCTTCTTCTGGATCACGAGGCATTTCTGGGTTAGATTTGAGTATTTCACTTATTTCTGCCTTTTTTTCTTCAATTGTTTGTGTAGCTTCTTTTGCTTTGTGAGAGTAAATGAAAGTTCGTGTATTATTATAAATTTCTTCTGCAATTCCTAATTCGTATCTTACAGTCCCTAACACTTTCATACAATCCTCAGGACTTTTAGCGAGCTTTTGTAATACGAAGTATTCTTCATAATTTTCATATACTTTGTCTGTTAATTTTCCTAGTTTTTCATTATATTTATTTATTTCTTTCTCAAGCTTCTCACTTTCATTATAAAGATTTTTCAATTCATCCTTAATTGTTTTTTCAACTTCTTTTATAAATTCTTTATCGTTAATTGTATAACCACTTTCTAATGCTCTTGTTACTCCATCAATAACTGTAGAGTATCCAACGTCTGTAGTAAATTCTTTTTGCTGTGTAAGTTGTTTTATTACGTTCTGGAATTCATCGAGACCCATAGATTCCCGAGATTTGGAAAGGTCTATCCCAGGCAAATCTTTTTGAATATCTTCTAAGACTTTTTTGATATCAGCTTTTTGTAATGACTCTCTTTTCGCAGTTATTTCATCCTTCTTTTTTCCTGTACCATTTTCCCCATAATAGCTGTTAGGGTAA
>CAZFGC010000070.1:0-2237 GCA_964518285.1 Microcaldota archaeon | reverse complement strand
AAAAAATGAGCAAAATGAAAGAAAAAGGAAAAAAGAAAAAAAAGAAAAAAATGAAAAAAGAAAAAAAAGAAAGAAAAGAGAAAGAAATAAGAGAACTCAAAATTGTTCCTACTTATGTAAGTGAGAGGATAAAGAAAGTAGAGAAATTAAAGAAGACAGTAAAGCCTAGAAGAAACTTAATAAGAACTGGGATAAAAAATTTAGATATAGCCCTTGGAGGAGGAATACCAATAGGGTCTATTTTGTTAGTTGGCGGTACTCCACATACTGGAAAAAAACCTCTACTAATGAAATTAGCACATAACAATAGAAAGAAAGGAATAATATTCATAATAACAGATTTTGGAGTTAACAATTGGATTAAAATGGGGGAAAATAACAATCTTAACTTAAGAGATAATGTTTATTATATAGATTGCTTTAGCAGACAGTATCCCTTGTATCAAAAAATGGAAGGAGTGATTTATATAGAATATCCATATACTCTTACAGATATATCGATTAAATTAGAAGATTTGTTAAGTGAATTGAAATCGAAAGGTATGAAACCAATAGTAATACTCCACTCTTTGTCTACTTTAATACAAAACTTCGGAGGAATAGAGACATACAAATTTCTGCAATTTTTAATTGGCAGATTGCGAATGGAAGGAATCACAGCTGTTTTTTCGATTCAATTTACTGATGAAAGAATTGCTAGGAACATCGAAGGTCTAGCAGACTATGTTATAGAAATGCACGATGGAAAAATGAAAGTATGCGGATTTGGAGCTTTAAACGATTGGATGTCTTACAGAATAACAAAGAAGGGAATAGAGTGTTATTTAGACTAGTTAGGGGAGCTTATGTTTTTTCCGCCTAGGGGGATGAGGGATTTTTTACCGGACGAAATGGAGTTAAGGGAAAGAGTTATAAATACTATAAAAGAAACTTACAGAAAATATGGATTTTTGCAAGTTCAGACACCAGCTTTGGAGTATTTGAGTGTTTTGAAAGCAAAGTGCGGAGAAGAGATAAAGTATCAAATTTACGAAATAGAGGATATGGGGCTTAGGTTTGAATTTACGGCTGGTCTTGCGAGGCTAATTTCTAACGTTTCTGTCCCGAAGCCATACAAAGTTTTCCAAGTAGGGCCAGTTTGGAGAAGAGATGAGCCGCAGAAAGGAAGATACAGAGAATTTTGGCAAGCGGATATAGATATAATCGGAAGTGAGAGTAAAAAGTGTGAAGCAGAAATTTTAACATGCATCAGCGAAGTATACAAAAGACTGGGAATAGAGCACAAAATAAGAATTAATAGTATTAAGATTTTGGACAAGATTATAGAGAGGATAGATGCTAATGAATTTAATCAAGATATAAAGAGGGCTTTGGATAAATTAAAGAAAAAAGGAAAGAAAGAAGTTGAAAGAGAACTATCAGAGAAAATTCCAGTTTCAAAAGTTAAAAATCTTTTTTCAATTATAGAAGCAAGAAAGAAAGGAAAAGTTATGAAAGAATTAGAAGAATTAGAAGAAAAAGAGATAAATGAAGTCATTAAATTTACAAATATTTATGGTTTAAAAAATATAGAAGTAGATTACTCCTTAGCAAGGGGAATCGCTTATTACACAGGTACAATTTTTGAATTTGAAGCAGATGAAGGTTTTGGTTCAATAGGCGGTGGCGGAAGATATGATGAATTGTTAGGAATTTTTGGTCAGGGATCTCCAGCAGTTGGAGGTAGTATAGGAGTTGATAGAGTAGTGGAAATAGTAAAAGATAAAATGAAAGAGAAAAGTAGAAAAAGTATAAAAAAAGGCAAAAAGGAACGTGAGAAAGAAGATAGAGAGGAAAGAGATAGAAAAGGTATTTATATAGCGAATATTGGAGAAGAAGCATACGATTATGCAATAAAGGTTTCTAAAATTTTAAGAGATAATAACATAGGTTGTTCATTAAATCTTACAGAAAGAAATCTTAGAAAACAGCTAGATTATGCAAATTCCATGAACTTTAAGTATGCAATAATAGTTGGCAAAGATGAAATTGAAAAAAATGTAATCAAAGTTAAAAACCTATCAACCGGAAAAGAGAAGATTTTAAGTGTAAGAGATTTTATAGAGGATTTTTCAAAGCAAAAACAAAAATAAAACAAAAAACAAAACAGAAAACAAAACAAAAAAAAAATAAAGCAAAAACAAAACAAAAAAACAAGAAACAAAAAAACAAAACAAAAAAACAAAACAAAAAACAAG
>CAZFGC010000069.1:0-4193 GCA_964518285.1 Microcaldota archaeon | reverse complement strand
GAGAAAAAAAAGAAAAAGAAAAGGAAATGGGAGAAGTTGAGGAGCCGACAAAAAAAATTCCTGATTCTTTAACAATGTGTGTCAGAAAAAATTTGAAGAATTTGAATTTAACAAACTTATATCAAGAAGATATGGAAAGAAATTTAATTTTCGAATTTGAAAACGCTAAGTTAATATTCGATTTTTTCGAAGAAACCGTAGAATTAAAAAGAGATGATGAGACTTTGGTAATCATCGGAAAAAAGAAAGAGAAAAAAGAAAAAGAAGAAAAAATTGAAAAAATTGAAATTCCTGCAGTTTACAAAGGTAAAAATATCGAAGATTTAATGAAACTAAAACCAAATCTTTACGAAAATGATTACTTAATAGGAGAAAGGCCAGGGGAAAAAGGAATTACTTTCGAATCTTTATTGGATTTATACTACTTCATGTATGAAAAAGTTAAAAAAGATAGAGAGAGGATGGCTCAAAAAGGAAGAGAAGAATTGACTGAAAAACTAATGGAAAGAATAAGAAAACAAGAGGAATATATTAGTGACATCGAAAAGAAAATTGAGCAGCTGGATCATGCTGGGAAAAAAATATTACATGATGAGATTTTTATAAAACTATTTGAACTTATAGAAAATGAAAGAAAAAACAAAAAAAAGGATCATGAAATATTAGCTTCAGTTAAATCATTTTTAGAAAAAGAAAACATAAATTATAAAATTGAAGATGGTAAATTGATACTGATTGTATGATTTTATTGATACTAATTGTATGATTATATGTATGATTGTATGTATGATTTTATTTTTCTATTCCTCCTTCAGTAGTTCATACTTTCTCAAAAGTTCTGCTGATTCTTTTGGGTTATCTGTGAGGAATCCGTAGATTGCTTTTTTTCTATCCTTTATTATTTCGTGAACGTCTCTTATCATTATTCCATGTGATGTTAGAACATCAACAACTTTTTCAAGTTCTCCTGGTCTATTTTTAATCTCAACTATCGAAATGTCTGAAGTAAACGATTTAATTTTATATTTTTTGAGAACATCTCTAACTTTCTTTTCCCAAGATGTATGTACCCATACAACTACATCATTACCTATTGCTTCTGTTTCTATTTTCTCGAATGGTAAATTTTCTTTTTTTAGAATACTAGTTATTTCTTTCTTTGGATTCTCTTTATCGTTTGGTATTACAAGCATTCTACGAGCTCTCATGGAAAAATAAAAACATTTTAAAATCTTATTTTGTTGCTTATTCTCTGCTCTTACATCACCCTTCACCTACTTGATGAGAAAAAAATATTAAATTTCTGTTTTTAATTAATTATGCTATTTATAGAATTTGCAAAAACTTGTGCAAAGCTAGAAGAAATAACTGGAAGAATAGAAATGATGCACATACTCTCAGAACTATTTAAAAAATCAAATAAGAATGAAATTCGAAAATTAATATATCTCCTTCAAGGACAAGTTGCTCCTCCGTTTGTTGGGTTGGATGTTGGTATTGGAGAAAAATTTGTAGAAAGGTCAATATCCATAGCTACTGGTTACTCTACGAATGAAATAGAAAAGTATTACAAAAAGCTCGGAGACCTAGGAAAAACAGCTGAAGAACTCTTGAAAAAAAGAAAACAAATCCCCCTAGCCACGAAAGAACTAGAGATAAAAGACGTCCACGAAACACTAGAAAAAATCGCAAAAACTTCCGGTGAAGGAAGCCAAGAAATAAAAATAAAACTCCTAGCAGAATTGATTGCAAACTCTTCACCACTCGAAGCAAAATACATCGTAAGAATCCCTCTTGGAAAACTCCAGCTCGGAATTGGAGATGCAACGATTTTGGAAGCACTTTCGATAGCAAAAGAAGGAGATAGAAGCATGAAGGAAGATCTTGAAAGAGCTTATAATCTTTGCAGCGATCTCGGACTAGTTGCAGAAAAATATTACGAAGGGAAAGAAAACATAAAGAAGTTTAAAATTACTCCCTTCCATCCAGTAAGGCCTGCACTTGCAGAAAGAGAACCAACTCCCGAAGCTATAATAAAAAGACTTGGAAAATGTGCTGCTGAAATAAAACTAGATGGATTTAGACTCGCTGTACACAAATCTGGCGACAAAGTTATGCTATTCTCCAGAAGACTCGAGAATGTAACTTACATGTTCCCAGAAATAATTGAGGCTGTAAAGAAGTATGTAAAAGCTAAAGAAATAATATTTGAAGGGGAAGCTATAGGGGTCAATGAAGATACTGGGGAACTTTACCCATTCCAATATACTATTCAGAGAAAAAGAAAACATGGCATAGAGAAAATGGTTGAAGAGATACCTCTTCATTTATTTTGCTTTGATGTTCTTTATCTAAATGGTGAAGATCTTACACTTAAACCGTATATCGAAAGAAGAAAAATACTAGAAAAGGTAATAACAAAAGGTAAAGGAATTTCTGTAATAGATTGTATAATCACGGATAATGTTAAAGAACTTTCAGAGTATTTTGATGAAGCAATAGAAAAAGGGATGGAAGGTCTTGTGGTAAAGGATCTAAACGCTCCCTATATTGCAGGAGCAAGAAAATTTGCTTGGATAAAACTGAAGAGGAGTTATAGAGGGGAACTCGCCGATACTATAGATGTGGTGATAGTTGGTGGACTGAAAGGAAAAGGGTTAAGAGCTAAATTTAAGTTTGGTGCTCTCTTATGTGCAGTTTACGACAAAAAAGAAGATATGTTCAAAACTATAGCAAAAGTAGGTTCTGGTTTCACTGAAGAATATATGGAAAAATTAGGGGATCTTCTAGAAGAAATAAAGGTTAAGAAAAAACCAGCTAGAGTTGATTCTCTAATCGAACCTGATTTTTGGGTAGTCCCGAAATATGTAATTACCGTGGCAGCTGATGAAATTACGGAATCTCCTCTCCATACAGCATGCAGAAAAGGAGAAAAAGGTCTTGCACTTAGATTTCCAAGGATGGTTGGAGAAATTAGAATTGATAAGAAACCAGAAGATGCGACAACAACAAAAGAGATAGAAGAAATGTTCAAAATGCAAAAAAGAGTAAAGTTAGAATAAATAAGTAAAATAAGTTAGAGTTAGAATAAAATAAAATAAATAGCCCCGGTCGGATTCGAACCGACGTCTGCTGGTCCAGAGCCAGCTATCCTTGTCCACTAGACGACGGGGCTTTCTAAAGCTATAAAGATAGAAACAAAAAAGAATTTAAAACTCTTCGAGCGAAGCGTAAAATTTAAATTTTAAAAAAACAATTAATAATGTGATAAAGGAACGCTTAAAAGAGATACGTAATAAAAGAGAAGAAAGATTCTTAATCGCAAAGCCGGTGTTAGAAGAATTATTCAAAAAGGGAGGGGATATACCGAAAAATCTTTTCTCTCTTCTTAAAAGTAATGATGAAATAGCAAAAATTGCTTCTCTAATAGGATTTTCAGATATAAACTACTTCAAACTGTACAAAAGTAATATAATTGGTGTTTATTTTAATGAAATATCAAATGTTGTTCGTGCAGAAGTAGTTATAACAATTACTCATGTATTGGATAAAGCTATAAAAGAAAATGTTATCCAACCGTCAATAGGGGACTTGCTATTAGAAATGTCAAAAGACAATTTTGAAGAAATAAGAGTAACAGCGATATCTGGAATCGCTAAACTTAATGCTATAACATCATTATACAAGATGCTCGATAAATTAAGAAAAAGAGAACATAAATTAATATATAAAGTATACCAACTTATGGACGATGACAACTTGTTAATTAGAGCTGCATCCTCCCGTTTATTTTCAACTTTAGATGCCGAAAAAGCATTTAATTTCTTTGTTCAACAATATCTTGACTCGGAGTCTGATGAAGATGATAGAGATATAGCATGGTCTGAAATATTTTTCATAGGACAGATGGAAGATATAAGTGACTCGCTTAGAGAAAAATGTATTACTTTTTTAAAATCTATTCAACAACCATCAAGGTACTTCGATATTACAATCCTTTGCAGAAGAGAAATTATCTAAGAAAATTATCTAAGACATGCCGGTAAAGGCCATTGTTTACTTTTTTTATGATGTCTCACGCAAAGGCAACATATTCCATGCCTTTCACAGTCTATCACTGGGCAAGGACAATCTTTTTCATTTTCAAGTTTATTAGGGCATTCCTTTCTCATGAAAAGAATTAACAATATAAA
>CAZFGC010000068.1:0-6054 GCA_964518285.1 Microcaldota archaeon | reverse complement strand
GCTTAGATCAATTTTTTTGATTTTTCTATCCAAAAAAGAACGAAACATATTCTTTCTTATTTCTTTAATTTCCTCTACACTTTTCATTAAACTTAATTCTAAACCGTAAACTTTTGTGTAATCAACATTATTAAGATAAGGTGGTGAGGTAATAATTAGCGAAACTTTCTCATTAAAATTTAACTTTCTAGCATCTCCCTCGAATATCCCACAAAACACTCTTTTTATATTGTTTTTTACATTGTTCTTTCTTACTTCAAGTAGGTCGTTATACATTCTTTTAATTTTTCTCAAAAACATTACTTTTGGTGGGGCTGCACTTTTCGTCTTGTCTATCTTTAAAACTCCTCCATCTTTAATTATCAAAGAACATTGTGGAATGATAGAAAGAAGAGCTAATCTAAAAAAATCTCTGCTTAAATCATTCTCTATTTCATCTATTTTACTATTTATAAAAATTATTTCCCTGTCATAATTTCTAGGAAAAGCACGACTAGGTGGAAAGAGTTCAAAGTACCATTTCTCTTTTATTTCTTTTGTTTCTTTTATTTCTTCCTTTCCAAAACCTCTATTGATTATCCTTTCAAAATTTCTAATATGTCCTGAAAGTTCATCCAAATTATATATATCAAAATTACATTTCACTTTCGAAGATAATATTGCGATGGGATTTATGTCGAAACCAACACTATCTATCCCGTTCATTTTACAAAACAAATTAGTAGTTCCGATACCACAAAATGGGTCCAAGACGATTCCCTCACGATAAAAATTTTTAATTGCCCATTCCACGAATTGTGGAGAAAACGCTTCTTTGTAATAAAACCAGTTATAAATTGGTAAATTTTTACTTGGTTCGAAAGTAAGAAATTTTCCTATTTCAAATTTTTCTATTATTTCCATCCTCATCACGATTCTTTACCATATCTCTCCATTACATACAACTACAACTGACAGATAGGAAACTAGATGATAAATAACTACACAGTTTAAGTAACTTTCGTTTACTTTATGAAACGATCGTTTCCTTAGAGTAAACGATTATTTTGTCTATTTTCTATCTATTATAGTAAATCGTAATTTGGTCGCTATGGCGTGATTATAAATCTGCGACTCGATGAAGAAATTCCGAGCACAATAAAAGTCGAATGCTTGAGATCTTTTACTTTCATCGTTAATTTCTTAGCGAAAGTACGAGAAATTTTATTTTTCTACAGGAGATGAAATAATTTCTTTTATAACTACTCCTATCCTCAGTATCCACTCGATTAGAACTGGAACTGCTAAGTAATTCATGATGATTGGAAGAAAATCTGAGATTTCATTTATTCTTAAATACAACAAATCTATCGAAAAGAAATCAGGATCAATAAGAAATGTTCCGAGTACTGCTAAGGGTAATAGTTTTGCAACGTCGGTTGCAATTTCTTCATTAATATATGATATTATCCTTATAGATCCTACAATTGCGACTGAAATTGTAATTAAAGCAACTGAAGGTAAACTTTTAGAAAGCAAAAAAAGTAATACTGAAAGGATACTGAACCAAAGCATAGTCATTACAGGAAATATTATTCCATACTCGAGTAATCCTAACAAAAAGCTTATTACAGGGTTTCCCTTATACTCCTTTCTCGCTTCTGTTATCTTCTTTAATCTAAATACATCTCTTTTTGATAGTGTTTTATATGTCAATCCAACTATTAGGGAGTATATTACTATAACTGATATAGTTATAAGCACTGGTAAGACTATTTGATAGAAATTGACTATATACTCATTTAATAGAGAAATGTCGATGATAATTAACACCTCTTTCTAATAGTGTTACTTGGGCCGCAGGCGGGAATCGAACCCACGCCTGAAGGTCCACAGCCTTCCGTGCTGCCACTACACCACCGCGGCCATATCAAGCATTTTATAGAAAAGAATTAATTATTAACTTTTCTGTTGAAGCTTTTTATTAAGTTATATTTTTTCCTCCTTCCAAGAAATTTATATCCTCTCGCTTCAGCTTCCAGTGAAAGACATGGAATTTTCATTCTATTTACTTCAACAAAAATCCTGGATTTAAGATAAGGTAAATATAAATTCTTCCTCCTTATCTCGCCGATAACTTCAACAGGTATATTTTTAATCATAAATTTCCCGTAATATCCTGCGAGTTTTTTTGATTCTTTAAATCTAATTCCTTCCACTTTGTAATCTTTCAATATTTTTTCTATTTTGTAAGCCCCTTGCTTCGTGGTAATTAAATCTATATCTCTCGGTTTTACTTTAATTCCTTGCAATAATAAGTTTGTGCTTCCTGCTATTGCCCAATTGAATTTTTCATTCTTCAAAGAATTTACAATTATCTTTAATGCTTCAAAAATTTTTTTCATATCTACCATTTACGGCAAAAATTCTTGCCCAAGTTCTCTTAAAATATCAGTATTTTTTTCAAAGTATTTTCTTGCTTTACTAAATATGTCTGAAAGTTCTCTTGATACTGATTCTTTCAAATCTTTAGGATGAATTTTCTTTTCTTCATATTCTTTCTTTAAATCTTCAAAACTTTCATATTCAACGTCCCCTCCATATTTAATATCTCTTTCGATTTTTAGTTTTTTTCTAACTGGAAAAATTATGTACTGTGATATTTGTATTATTGGATTATCCTTTATTTCTCCATAGGGACAATATGCTTTACTTATTTTTTCCTTTATTCTTTCCTCACTTTCATAAATTTTAATATGGCTTTCAGGAATGGACGCACTCATTTTTGTCCCAGGCCCCCTTAAGGAACAGACGAGAGGGGTCATTATCTCTACTCTTTTCTTATATCCAAGGATTGGAAGAAATTCCCTAGCGAATGCCATTATATGTCTTTGGTCTATACCTCCTATTTGCGCATCAACGTCTAAATATTCTTCATCAAGAGCTTGCATTATTGGATAAATTAGCTCTGAGACTTTTGGATTTTTCATTCTAGTTACTTCGCTGGCGGCCCTAGTTGCACGCGCTACAGTCGCATAAGTTGAAAGTTTCAAGACGTCCATTTGATATTCGGATTTTTTTTGGAAGGAGGAGCCGAGCACGAATTTTATGTTTTCCCAAGGGAAGGAGAGCTCTATGCATTTTTTGTAATAGTTTGCGCGGGATTTTGTTTTTTCCCAAGGTGTTTTCAAGTCGTCGAGAGCTGCATGGATATCTGCTATTAAGATTTTTCCGCTAGCTATATTAGCTGATAGAATTTCATATAGTTTTCCGAGTGGAATTAAATAGCCAATGTGAAAAGGACCTGTAGGTGCAATTCCATAATATATGCTAAATTTTTTTCTTACTAGTTCTCTTAGCTCATCTTCAGTCAAAATTTCTTCAGTATTTTTCTTTACTAGTTCAAATTTTTCAGTTTCTTCCATAAAAACACAAAATTTGAATAAAAAATAAAAATTAAAAAGCTTCATTTTTACATTTTTACATTTCTAGACGTTTTAATTGGGGTTGAAAATTTGGGGGCTAGACCTAGAAAGTGGAAGAAAAAGGGAAGAATGAGATGGAAATGGATTAAAAAAAGAAGAAAAAGAATGAAGAGAGCACAAAAGAGAAGAGTTGGAGAATTATAAAAAACAAGAAGTGAAAAAAATGACAAGAAGTATGATAAAAAATATTTGCGCATGGTTCAAAAGCTGCTTTTGGGACAAAATTTTTGTCAAGAAGCCCATAAAGTATAAAAAATCAAAGAAGACACCTAGAGAATATTATAGAGCAAAAGAAAAAATGCAAACTAAATAAGCCAAAAGAGAAAAAACAACAAAAGAGTGAGCAATAAAAAGAAAATAAAAAAAAGAAAATAAAAAAGAAAAAGCAGGGGATGATTAAAGTAAAAGAAAAACGAAAAAGATAGATTTAAAAATTTAACAGTGTTAAGTTTTCATGTTAAATTGCGAAAAAATGGCAAAACTTCTTCCTGTTATTAGGAGAGAATTCTCTATTTTTCTCTACAAAAAAGGTAAAAGAAAGAAAGAAATTGCAAGACAACTAGATATCACACAATCTGCTGTTTCTCAATATTTAAAAATGAAAAGGGGAAAAATTAAAGATCTCCATACTTACAAAATTTTGAAGAAAACCCTAGCAAGAGTGAGTGAAACGGACTTAGATAAGATAAATATTTGCCACATTTGTAGAGAAATGATAAATAAAAATTGCTATTGCCGGTGATTAAATGAGAAAAAAAGATAAAGAAGATAAAGAAGAAGCAAAAATAAAACGGACAAAAAAAGAGATTAAAAAAACAAAGACGGAAAAGAAGCGAAAAATCTACATGGACTACGCTGCTACTACTCCAGTAAGAGAGGAAGTTATAGAAGAGATGCTGCCTTATTTTAAAGAAAAATTCGGAAACGCATCATCGATTCATTCCTTTGGAATCGAAGCAAAAATTGCAATCGAAAATTCTAGAGAAAAAATTGCAAAATCCCTGAAAGTTTCACCAGAAGAGATAATTTTCACTTCTGGAGGGACAGAAGCAAATAATCTTGCATTAATAGGATATGCCTTAGCAAACAGAGAAAAAGGAAATCATATAATTACTTCTTCCATAGAGCATGCAGCTGTTTTAGAAACTTGTAAGTACCTAGAAAATCTTGGATTCAAAGTTACTTACGTTCCAGTAGACAAGTTCGGTTTAGTTAGTCCAGCAGATGTTCGTGAAGCGATAACGAATAAAACAATACTAATTTCCATCATGCATGCTAATAACGAAATAGGTACAATACAACCAATAGAAGATATAGCAAAAATAGCAAAAGAAAAAGATATTGCTTTCCACACCGATGCTGTCCAAACTTTCGGAAAAATAAATTTTGATACAAAAAATATTGATATGATTTCTATTTCTTCCCATAAAATATATGGGCCGAAAGGCATAGGGGCTTTGGTAATTAAAAAAGGAATAAATGTGCTCCCGATAATTCATGGTGGAGGACACGAAAGAGGAATTAGGTCTGGAACTGAAAATGTTCCTGCGATCGTTGGATTTGGAAAAGCCACAGAACTTGCATTCAAAGAAATTCCTTCGGAATCAAGAAGAATAAAGAAATTAAGAGACAAAATAATAGATTTCATATTAGACGAGGAAAACAATAAAAAGCTAAAAGGTGTAAGGATAAATGGATCAATAGAAAAAAGATTATTTAACAATGTTAACATGAGCTTTACAAAAATTGAAGGGGAAGCATTGGTGAAAATGCTTGACGATTATGGAATTGCTGCGTCAACTGGATCTGCATGCTCATCCCATAAACTTGAACCAAGCCACGTGCTCCTAGCCATTGGGTTAACACCTCAAATGGCGCACGGATCGCTAAGAATTACGTTAGGAAAATACAACAAAGAAGAAGATATCGAATACTTCTTGGAAGTTTTACCAAGATGTGTAGAAAAATTGAGAGAAATAAGCAAAGGAATAACTGAAAATGAATTGGAAGGAAGTTGATTAAGAAATTAGGAGGTTTGATAAAATGGAACTCTACAATAAAAAAGTACTGTCTATTTTCAGAAATCCAAAAAATATGGGTGAAATGAAAAATCCTGATGGAACAGGAGTAGCTGGAAATCCAGTATGTGGGGATGTGTTAAAGCTTTACATTAAAGTAAAAAATAACAAAATTGTTGATGCAAAATTTCAAACTTTAGGATGTATTGCAGCAATAGCCAGTAGTAGTATTGTTACAGAAATGGCTAAAGGCAAAGATATCGAATATGCAAAGAAAATAACAAGCAGTGATGTTGAAAAAAAACTTGGTGGTCTACCTGCAATAAAAAGACATTGTTCAAATTTAGGAGCGGAAGCCTTAAAAAAAGCAATAGAAGATTACGAGAAGAAACTAAAAAGAAAAAAATACAAATAGCAAAAAACTATTCCTCTATTCTCCCCTTTTCTTAGAAAATTTCATTATTAGATAAATAATAGCAACAGAAATGATTGTTATTACAATAGCATTAATTATTTTATAATACCAAACATCTTCTGGGTGTATAAACGTATCTATGGTGCTTTTGATGGCA
>CAZFGC010000067.1:0-1798 GCA_964518285.1 Microcaldota archaeon | reverse complement strand
ACAAAATCTGGTAAAAGCTCAAAGTAATTTTTGTACCTATATCTTTCATCTCCAAGTATCACAAAAACTTTATCTCTTGTAGATCTTAATCCTCTGCCTATCGCTTGAGAAGTCCTCCTAATTGCAGGAATTACATATGCTATTTTTCTTCCATCTTTATCAAACATTTCTTCACAATATTCAATATACTTCTTTGTTTTTAAATTAAGCTTGTCAAATGGGATCCCAACTATAAAAATTCCTTCGAGCTGTTCGCTAGGAAAGTCAGCTCCCTCTGAAAATCTTCCCTGCAAAGATGCTACTAATACACTATTTCTGCTATTTTTAAAATCTTCAAGAATTTTCCTACTTTCCGTCCCGCTCATACCTTCATACTCTATAAAATAATTTTTCCCATACTCTTTGAAAATCTTAATCAATCCGCTTAATAATTCCATTTCGACTCTATAACTACAAACAAAAATAGCTAAATTTCTGTCACTTTTAACAAATTCTTCGATGGAGTCTAAATACTTTTCTACAGTATATTTATCTATTTCTTCACCTTTCGTAGTTACGCCTTTTAGTATACCACAAAATATATTTTCATTTGTGTATGGTGATGAAATTGATATTTCTTCATTTTTTTCTTTATCAATCCCTATTAGCCTTGTAAACTCTCTTATTGGCTCCAGAGTACCTGAACAAAATATTATTTTCTCAAAATCTTTCAATTTTTCAGAAATTACATTTGTCCTCATATCGAAAAATTCGAAAACTAATTCATCCTTTTTCTTTTTTCTCTCTATTCTTGCTAGTGTTATTGTCCCGTCTTCCATCTTTGTAGCTCTTTCAAGAAATGTCCCTACTTTGTAACAACTAGATCTCGGGAGTTTGTTGTTCAATATTTTCTCTTTTTTTATTTTCATTCCAATCGAAATTATCCTTTTAATTATATTTTCGTCGGTATTAATTTTTATTTCTAATTCCTTTTCTCTTCTTTCCATTAGCTTTTTGCGCAGCAAAGACGTTTTATCTAAAAAATCGATTATAAAATCTTCTTCCTTTTTACTTCCATATTTTCTTACTTCAGATAAAGAGTTTTCTAAAGATGTCTCGGTAATGGTAATTCCATTTATAGAATTAAGATATCCCTGCAAGTTATGCGCTTCATCTACAATTAATATTGAATTTTCAAAAGGCACGGATTTTCTTATTGCGAACGAAATACCATCTTGAAAGATATAATTATATGACAGTGAAATTACGTCTGCTTCGCGAAGTAAATAACTTTGCATAAAATAAGGACATACTTTCATACCTTTGCAAATTTTAATTATTTCAGAGTATAGCAATGGTTCTTCAAAAAAGCTTTTGTCAAAACCATCAATGGTATCATTCATATTTTCGTAAAATGGGCACTTTCCTTCTTCTTTTTTAATTTTACATATCATGTGTGCATCTTCATAATCAACTTTTTCTTTATTTTTAATCAAAAGACACATATCTTTTTTTCCTCTAAAACTGAAACCAAATACTTTTTTATTATCGTCTAATTTTCTGTTTATTTCTTTTAATTCTTCGATCGGTCTGTCAGCTTCGTTTCCAGTTCTTACAGCCCAAATTATTTTCCTATTATTTATCTCTGACAGGACCGAAGATAGAATAACTATTGTCTTTCCAAATCCACTAGAGGCATTAACTAATGCATTTTTACAATTTCCATGTAAAAAAGTTTTTATAAAATCCAATAATTCTTTTTGCCCATGACGAAATTCGTAGGGAAATAAATTTTCCATCAAAAAAGATCGGAAGAGCG
>CAZFGC010000066.1:0-7976 GCA_964518285.1 Microcaldota archaeon | reverse complement strand
ATTTAGTTAAATTTAAGTTTAACGCAGTTTAACTAGTAGGTGTTAGCTTGGGAGAATTTTCGGCTAGGAATATTAGGAAAAAAAGGAAAAAATATCGTTGGCTTAAGAAAACATGGAGAAGAAAAGTTGAAGGACTGAAAGAAAAATATGATCCTCTAGAAGGTGCTCATGCAGCAAGAGGAATAGTGATCGAAAAAAGAGCTCTCGAGCAGAAGCAGCCGCATAGTGGGCTTATCAAGTGTGTAAGAGTACAGCTAATAAAAAACGGAAAAATCGTTACTGCATTTTGTCCAGGAGACGGAGCAATTAATTTTATAGATGAACATGATGAAGTTATCATAGAAGGTCTTGGGGGTTCTCAGAGGGGACAAATGGGTTCAATACCAGGAGTAAGATATAAAGTTATAGCTGTGAATGGAGTTTCTTTAGAAGAACTCAGAACAGGAAGAAAAGAAAAACCAAAGAGATGATTATGATAATTATTAATTAGAGATTGTGGAGGATAAAATGGAAAAAACAGAAAAAGAACTTTTGTTTGGTAAGTATCCTTTGGATTTTGAAGTTGATCCAACTTTAGAAGGATATATTTCACTTAAAAAAAGTCTTTCTACTTTTGGAAGGATAGGAACTAGAAAGAAAAAAGTTGTGAAAGGAATTGTAGAGAGATTGATAAACAAGCTAATGAGAGGAGGAACAGGAGAAAAAGTTGGAGGAAGAGTAATTAGAACTCACGGTAGACTTCAAGGAAAAAAATCTAAAGTTATAAAAATTGTTAAAGAAGCATTCGAAATAATAAATAAAAGAACGAATAAAAATCCAGTAGAACTTCTTGTCGAAGCTATAAAAAATTCATCACCAAGAGAAGATGTAACTAGAGTGGAATACGGAGGGATTATGTATCAAGTAGCTGTTGACATATCACCTAAGAGAAGAGTTGATGTAGCATTAAGGAATATAGCTTTGGCTGCTATAATTTCTTCTTTTGACAAAAAAGAAACTCTTGCTGAAGCACTAGCAAAAGAAATTATTCTTGCAGCAAATAATGATTCAAATAGCTATGCAATAAAAAGAAGAGACGAAATAGAAAGAATAGCTAGAAGTGCTAGATAAATTTTATTGTATGAGATCCTCAGGCCTTGGAATTTCTTTTGGTTCTCCTTTTCGCTCTCTAATTTTCTCTACAACTTTTTGCTGCAAACTCTCTGGTAAAAGTTCAAAACCAGCATATTCGTGATACCAAATAGCTCTTCCTTGACTAACGGATCTCAATACATTTGAAAGGCCGAAGGTCTCTGCAACGGGAAGCTTTACTTTTATAATCGTTATTTCTCCTTCCTGGATAATTTCTAATATTTCCCCTCTTTTACCTTGTACAACATTAATTATATCTCCAGAATATTCCTGCGGAACTTGTATCAAAAATATTTGCTTTGGTTCTAGGAGTCTTACTCCAGCGAATAACATCCCAGCATGTGTAGCTCTCCTTATAGCAGGCATTATTTGCGCAGGTCCTCTATGAACAGGATCTTCATGGATAGTAGCATCCATTATTTTTACTTTTACACCCATTACTTTTTCTTTAGCTAGCGGACCGTTTTCTACAGCTTCTTCAAAGCTTTTGATTATTAATTCCATTATATCAATCATTCTTTCAACTCCTCTTGTAGCATCTATTAACACACTTTTGTTTTTGATATATTTTACTCCTTTTGCATCGTCTCTTGGCATACCACATTCTACAAGAGTTTCTACAAGAGTTTTTTTAGGTCTCCCTTCCGGTATTCTTCCATCTATTATGGCTTCGAGAACTCCTTTTTCTAGAGGTTCGACTTTTACCAAAAATCTATTATGTTTATTTGGAGACTTACACTCTACTGGATTCCATTCTTTTAGTATTGTTTCTCTATAAACCACAATTGGAGGAGAAGTTTCTATTTCTATTCCCTTTTCATTCCTAATTTTATATTCAATTATTTCAAGATGTAGCTCACCCATTCCGCTTATTAAATGTTCTCCAGTTTCTTGGTTTATCTCTACTTTAAGCGTTGGATCTTCTTTTGATATTTCCCTAAGAACTTCAACTAATTTCATTAAATCTTTAGTATTTTTAGCTTCGATACTTTTTGTTACCACAGGCTCTGAGTAATGTTTTATTTTTTCAAATGGTTCTATTTCTTCTTCACTTATTGTTTCACCAACATATAGATCTGATATCCCTACTATCGCAGCTATATTTCCTGCAGGAACTTCGTTTACTTGAACTCTATCCGGACCCATATAAATCCCAACTTGCTGTACTTTTTCTTTTTTATACTTACTTGCTATCCAAAGCTCAGTTCCTTTTCTTATAGTTCCGCTAAAAATTCTAGCTATTCCAATTTCTCCTGCGTGTTTATCGACAGTTACTCCGAATATTACTCCGCAGACTTTGCCTTTTGGATTGCAATTTATCATATCTTTTCCAATTTCACTTTCTAGATCTCCTTTCCAGAGGCTTGGGACTCTAATCTTCTGTGCTTCAAGAGGATTTGGTAAGTGTTGGATTACCATCGTTAAAATTACATCATCGATAGGAGCCTTTTCTCTCAAAATATCATGTTCATTTTTTGAGCAATGTTCATAAATATCTTTAAATGAAACATTTTTCATTTTCATAAATGGATAACTGGTAGCCCATTTGTGATAAGCGCTTCCAAACGCAACACTTCCCTTTTCAACATTTACTTTCCATTCTGGTTTTCCATATCTTTCGATGTGTTTGTTCACATCGTTTATTATTTTAGTTAGCTTTGCTTGCATTTGTTCTGGAGTTAATTTTAGTTCGTTGATTAATCTATCAATTTTATTTATGAACAAAACAGGTTTTGAATTTTCTTTTAGAGATTGTCTAAGAACAGTCTCCGTTTGAGGCATTACACCCTCTACAGCATCAACAACTAAAACAACTCCATCTACAGCTCTCATAGCTCTTGTTACATGCCCTCCAAAATCTACATGGCCAGGAGTATCTATTAGGTTAATGACATAAGGTTTACCCATATATTCAAATCCGAGAGATATATTTGCAGCTTTAATAGTTATGCCTCTTTTTTGTTCTAGCTCTTCGAAGTCCATGACTCTTTGTTCTCCAGCAAGTTCTTTTGAAATTAATCCTGCTCTCGCTACTAAGCTATCAGCAAGGGTAGTTTTTCCATGGTCAACATGTGCTACTATAGCTATATTTCTTACTTGCTCCAAGTTCCACATTATTTTTTCTACTTCTTCGACTACAAGCTCTTTTCTAGCCATATTTTCACCAAAACGTCGCAAAAGCGGATGAAAAGTAGTAAAAGTAAAGTGTTAAAATTATTTAAAAACTTTTCGCTCTTTTCCTATGCGAGTTTCAGTAGTTATTCCTACGCTGAACGAAGAAAAGAATATTCTAAATTGTTTGCGATCTATAGAAAAACAGTCAGTCAAACCATATGAAATAATAGTCTCGGATGGAAGTAGTGAAGACAGAACATTAGAACTAGTAAAAAAATTTTCGAAAAGTTGTAAAATACCAATAAGAATTGTAGTATCAAAAAGAAGAAGCCCTTCGATACAAAGACAAAAAGGAGCAGAAGTCGCAAGAGGAGATATAGTTGCTTTCATTGATGCAGATTCTATTGCAAATGAGCACTGGATTAAAAAGATAGTAGAAGAATTCAAAGATAAAAGAGTAGTCGGAGTTTATGGAGAAGTAATAGTTCCAAGACCTTATAGAACTTTATCTATGATTTTCAATATATATATGAAAATCTCTTCCCATATCTCCCCTTCCCCATCAGGAATGAATATAGCGGTAAGAAATGAAATACTTAAAAGAGAAAATTTTGATGAAAGTTTGATTACATGTGAAGAAATAGATTTATTCCATAGATTAAAAAAATATGGAAAAATAAAGTTCATTGAGTCAAAAGTTCAAACTTCTTCGAGAAGAATTAAAAAGTGGGGAATTTTGAGATTTTTCATCTTTCATCTTCTCAATGTTTTGAGATATAATATCGCAAAAAGCCCATCCCGCAGTTATTGATTAGTTATCAAAACTATTAACTACTTCCAAATGGTTACGGTTAGATTTCCAGGTTTTCCATCTACAACAACTGGTTTTTTAATTGATACTTTTCTTCCGGGATCATCGTAATTTTTTCCAGCGGATAGCATTTTACCATCGTATTCGAGTAACACGTGAAATTCATAAATGAAAGCCCCGTATCTCTCTCTTAATTCTTCATATCCTTCTTCATATGCTGTCAAATTAGAAAAATTGGAAAATTTCCCTATATTAATTTTATTTGAGTATCCTTCAGTCAGTCCGACAGATTGAATTTTAGGAATTTTTTTAATGTCTCCATAATAAATTTCATGCCAATTTTGTGGTATACCTGGCTTCGTTAAAGAATCTGAAATCGAAAGGGCTAATGAAAACATTTCAGTTGTTTCTGACCCTATAGATGTTCTTATCGAAATCCAGTAAACAAATATCAAAGATAAAACTATACCAAAAAGTATTGCAGCAATAATCGCATCGTAAGAGAAAAATTGTCCTTTTTTGTATCTATTTCTTTTTATTAGGTTTGCGGCTTTACTTAAATTCACAATTTCATCAACAGATTCATTATTAACAACTTCATCAACAAATTCACCAACAACTTCATCAACAACTTCACTAACGATTTTATTCATAAATTTTCACCATACCATTCTCATTTTTTATTAAAATATATCCTTTTGAAGTATTTATTTCGAATGTAGAATAGCCATATTTATTTGTAACATTTTTAGTTTCAAGTGAATAATAGAAGCTAACAGGCGCAATAGAAGTATAATTTAGCAATACATTTCCCCCAACGATTGAAAGAGAATAGGCTTCCCCCCTTATTGAAGTCGGTATCGAAAGATTTTTTTCATAACCAATAAATCTAGAAGCTATATTTATTTCAGTTGCAATTCTAGAAGTTATTTCTCTTGCAAATTCCATTTCAGCATACATTTGGGAATACGCAGATTCTCTCATAACTATATAAATAGCTCCTAAAAAGAATGTTATTATGACTAAATACACAGATAAAAATTCAAATGCAATTTGTCCCTTTTTATCATTTCCTTTTTTGCTATTTTTGCTACTTTTACCAACCATTTTTTCATTCCTCTTTTGTAATTATTATTTTTTTTCCATCATAAGTTAGTTTAAATACATTTAATCCTTTTACATCCATTGTATTTGTTTCTTTTAGTACGCAAACCCCATTACACTCAAAGTGTTTTAAAGTAATGTTTCTTTCTAAAATTACTACTTGGTCTATCTCTCCAATATAAGGTATTTCCTCTTTTAATATAAGTACGTTTCCAATTGAGGTTAAGTTTTTTACTCCAGAGGAAAAGTATGCAGTATATTTTGCTGAATTATTCTTTCCTATCATAACAAGCTCATTAGCAGAAGTTGCTAATCCTTTAAGCACATCTCTATCTCTTTGTAAACTTATTTTCCAATTTTCTTTAGTTAAAGTATCAAAAGCAAAAACGATTAAAGGAATTAATATAATCATAAAAAATCCTAAAATAATTAAGAGTTCTACAGATACTTGTCCTTTAATTTTCCCCACATCTACCACCACATATTAATTCCTCAATACCATATACCTTTGAATGATTTTTATCGATTCTAAATCTTATTCTTTGTTCTGTAGGAGTTGAAGAAGCAGAAGAATTGCACATCTCTAAATTTTTGCATCCAGGCATACCTATAGTTTTATTTCCTTTAATCCCATTCAAATAAAGATAATCTACAGAAGAGTAGTTATATGCAGTATAGAAAGATAGAGGAGCCCATTTTCCAACTAAAAATGTTTCTATATTATTAGGATTAATTTCCCCATCGTCGCTTTCTATTCTCCTTATAAACGAAAAACCTTTTTCATTCTTCACCGCATCATTACTAATATAATAGCCACATATAGAAAATTTCCTCAGTTTTTCTATATCAAATACATAGTGCTTTTGATTCTTTCTAAAATCTTTATCGGATTCGGAATAAATAAGAATTGACCCACTAGTTGGTATATCTGCTGGTAAATCGCTATCATAATTTCCGATAAATACTCCTAGATCTGAGACACTTTTCTTAAATTCTGATTCTTCCAAAACGGTAGAGTCAAATACAATTACAGCTCCAAATAGTGGATGGTATAGCTTTGCTATTTCTATAGATAAAGTACAAAGAATCTTTTCTTTATTACTTTCGTTAAAAACCGAATTAGGAGACTCCTTCACAAGATCTTCAAATCCCTCTTTAGTGTAACACTGTCCTCCGAAGACTTCACCATAGAAAAATCCTCTGCCATAAACTTTATTTGTACCATTGAATAAAAGTTTTGGATTTAGTTCGCTCATGTTCCATGGTGATTGGAATATATTTCTTTCGATGTTAATTTTCCTACAAAGTAACGGATCTACGAATCCTATTATTGGGATTTTTACTGAGTTATGAGATGCTCTTTTAATTTTTGTTTTTTCAATTTTGTCTTCTATTAAAAAGTCATAATCATATGATATTGTTAGGCTGAAAGGATCATTTTGAGTTAATTCTATGTTTGAAAATTCAATGTATAGATTCATCCCACTTTTTTCAGATAATTCCTTAATTTTTCTTGAATATTCATTCAATGAAATGTTTATTTTTAGATCAATGTTATTTTCGCTATAACTACCTTCTTTCATCAATTTTCCAATTCCTTTGCTAATATTAAGTGTTATTTTATTCTTGCATGATTTTTCTGAAAATTCGTAAATTGCTTCATAAGCTACTATCTTTACTACCTTCTCTATATTTTCTTCTCTAAGTAGCATGGCAATTTCGTTTAAAACCAAAGATCTTAGTCTAGTTGGTTCCATTTCCCTTCTCGCTTCGTATACCTTATAGTAAATATTAAATTCAATTAGCATATACGATATCACAAAAAGTATAAGTAATGTAAAAATGAATCCTTTTCTAGATTCTTTTCCGGGCACTTTTCTTTCACTTTCTTTCATTGTCATTTTTCTTATCATTTATCTCACATTCCTTTCACAATCCTCTTACATTACTACATTACTACTGCATTACCTTTGTACTCTTATTCTAAACATAATAGGCCCTATTATTTCACCTTTTTTGTAAAGAGATACAGGAATCTTGCAAGCAACATTTTCACTACAACTGTAATTTTCCAGATATTCAAGCTTAGGATTTATAGCATCTATTTCCTTTCCATCAATTTCTATTTTTGGATTACTCATGTCAACAACTATCTTAACAGCAGAAGATGTAATCCTAGGATTGGATTTTTCGTTGTTTATAATTTCCTCCCAATTTTTTCCATCAAAATACTCTACAACATATCCAAATTCTTCAGAGAGAGAAACACTTTTATTAATAATATCTCTAGCGTTTTGAAATTTTCTTTCGTGTATATATATAGTTGCTTGCTGTAAAACACTAAGTTCAGGCTTACAACTTCTATCAACATTTTTGCATGGAAGATCATTCAAATAATTAATTTGATCCTTAGCTACGGTATAAATATGTTCATAAATAAACAAATCTTCTTTTAACAAAGCTGAAAAAGTCAAAAATGTAGTTAACAAAAGAATAGTGATGGGAATTGTTATCAAAGCATCTGATGTAAATACGAATGCTTTCTTATTTTTACCCATTTTATTATCCATCTTTTCACTTATTTTCATTTATACTCCATATATATTTCAGAATTTTGATTTCGAATATTTGTAAGTACCTTAGTAAATTCAGAAAATAACATTGTAAAAAAGTCTTTCTTTGGTTGTAATATACAAATTCCCGGTTCTTTTCCTAAACCTGTTATTTCACCAAGGAACTCTAAAGCCCTTTCTCTCGAAGTAATATTGTCTATCAATCCTAAATTATAAGCTTCTTAGATCGGAAGAGCGTCGTG
>CAZFGC010000065.1:0-2028 GCA_964518285.1 Microcaldota archaeon | reverse complement strand
TAAGACCCAGAAATTAAAAAAATTAGAAAAAATTTAAGGGATAGCTTAGATTTTAAGACAGCGTTCAAAGAATATCCCACTTTTCTCAAAAATGAAAGGAAAATTCTTGAGCATTTGCATAAAAATCCAAAAGATTATGTTGGCGCTTTGAGAACTCTTAAAAAAACACTTGTTTTGTTTATTAATGCGTATCAGTCTTATCTTTTCAACAAAATTTTAAGTAACAAAGTTAAAGAGGAAAGAATATTTGATATTTCTGAAGGTGAATATTTTTGCGGATTAAATTGGTATTCTTTCCCTGATATTAAAAGAATAAATGGAAAAATACCTGTTGGTAAAATAATAGGATATGATACAGAGTTAAATAAAGAAGAAAAAGAACTTTTGGATGAAGAAGGAATTGATAAAAAGTTATTTAAATCGAAAAAAATACCCGAATTATCATCAAGAGGAGGTTATAGGGCGCTGGTTGTTCCAATTAAAGACTTTACTGCTGAAAATAGTTTTATTTCATTTGAACTACCAGCAGGGTCCTACGGTACTGTGGCTTTATCAGAATTGTTTGAATCGGTGAAATGATGAAAATTATTTCAATTTTATTTTTGGCCTTGTTTTTTATTTCAATATTCTTTTTGTTTAAGGATGTAAAGAGTATTTCAATTGTTTACTTCTTATTTGGGTCCTTATCAATTTTTTCAGCAGCTATTTACATACAAATACATTTGTTTAGCAAGTTCAAAAAAGCTAAAAAATTGAAAAAGTATCCTTCTATATCTATAATAATTCCAAATTACAATTCGTCTAAAACAATTGCAAAATGTCTTAAATCTATTTTTAACTTAAAGTATCCTAGAAAGTTCGAAGTGATACTAGTAGATGATGGAAGTACTGATAACTCTGTTGAAATAGCAAAACGTATCTATAACGATATGAAAAAAAGTGGAATCGATAAAAAAATAAATTTCAAAATAATAAAAAATGAAAAAAACATTGGAAAAGCTGCTTCTTTAAATAAGGGAATGAAGCTAACGAGTGCTGAAGTTGTTGCTTGTATAGACTCTGATACATATCCAAGGAGAGATGTATTAATTAAAATGGTTCCATATTTGTATGAGAGTGAAGATACTATAGCTGTTACGGGATTTGTAATCGCTAACGAACCAAAGACATTAATACAAAAAGTACAGGAGCTTGAATATTATGGGGCCTTCGGATTTGCTCCAAGGATGATGGCAAATATAAATGGAATATTAACCATTCCTGGACCAATGTCTATTTTAAAAAGGAAAAAAGTAATAGAGTTTGGGGGATTTGATGAAAAAAATTTAACAGAAGATATGGAAATGGGATTAAAGATACATAAAAACTATGGAAGAATAGCATACTGTCCCGATGCGATTATACCGACAGAGGTTCCAGACACGATAAGAAAACTTTATAGACAAAGAATAAGATGGTACAGAGGAACTATATTTAATTTAAAAAAATATCATAGTATGATGCTAAATCCTGAATATGAGGACTTTGGTCTTTTTTCTTATCCATCGTGTTTCTTTTATGTAGTTTTTATAATTCTGACTTTTACAATTTTAGGATATCACATAATAAAAGACATTATATTTAAATTTCAAATAATTCTTTCAGGAATTGGGATATATTCGTTAGAGTACTTTAGATACTTAGATTGGGGGTCTCTCCCAATTATCTTTAATTCCTCTTTCCTAGTATTCTTTTTTGTATTTTTAGGATTATGGATTTATTACCTTTATTATAGTATGAAGCAAGCAAAAGTTAAAATTAAAAAAGAACATGTTCCTGCTATTGGGTTTGTGATACTCGTTTATCCAACTTTAATTTCAATATTTTATATAATAAGCTTTATAAAAGAGCTGATTGGAAGTGAAAGTGTATGGTAAGTGGAACAAGGAAATATAGAATAAACTATAAAATTACAATCTTAGCTGTGATATTAATCATGCTTATAGCTATAATTGTCATAAAACTAATAGATGACTATAGGTTTTCTTC
>CAZFGC010000064.1:0-1559 GCA_964518285.1 Microcaldota archaeon | reverse complement strand
CGTTTTACCCCCTCCCCCGCCTCCAAGACTCATTAAAATTATTAAAAACTTAGTAACTTATTTTTAATTCGTCGTTTTTAATAATTCTTTGAATAGGCAGTATTCTACAAAAATTTTACAAAATTTTATTCTACAAAATCTAGCCAGTGGTAATATTTTTCGTCTTCTCCTCTTACAATTTCGTAGAATTTATCTTTTATTTTATTTGTAATTTCGAATTTTTTAAACTCTGTATTATCTATTTTTTCAATTGCAGTTATTTCTGCTGCAGTCCCTGTGAAAAACACTTCGTCCGCACTCAAGAGTTCTTTCTTGGTTATATTTTTTTCAATAGCTTTTATTTTCAAGTCTTTTGCGATTTTTAAAACGCTATCTCTTGTTATTCCTGGAAGAATTCCTGCACTTATCGGAGGAGTAATGAGGACTTTATTTTTAACGATGAATATATTTTCCCCTGGGCCCTCCGCTACATACCCATCGATGTTCAGTAGAATAGCTTCGTCATACCCTAAATTTTTTGCTTCGTTGTGAGCAAGAATTGAATTTATATAATAACCACAAACCTTTGCATTTGTAGGGACAGTTCTTCTATCTATTCTTCTCCAACTTGAAATTTTTGCAGCTACCTTTTCTTTTCCTAGGTATTTACCCCAAGGCCAAACAATTACCGCTACACTTACTGGTGATCTTGGCTCAAGACCCATTTCCCCATAAGAGTAGTAACAAATTGGTCGTATATAACAGGATTTTATTTTATTCCTTCTGATTAACTCTTTGGTAGCCCTCCTAATTTCTTCGATTGTGAATGGAATTTTCATACCAATTAACTTTGCACTATTTTCCATCCTTTTGAGATGATCTATATGCCTAAAAATTGCCGGTCCTTTAATCGTTTCGTAGCATCTAATTCCTTCAAATACCCCACTACCATAATGCAAACAGTGTGTAAGAATATGAACTTTTGCATTTTTCCATTTTACGAATTTTCCATCCATCCAAACGTATTTTACTTCAATCATATCATTCCCTGAAATTTATCTTCTCTGTATTTAAAATTTTTTCAATTTCACTTTTTTCATAAGGTTTTAAATTTTTCGATTTTTTTCCTACCAGAGGTCCGAATTTCTTGAATTTTTGGAAATAGTAATTTTCTCCATTGAAAACTTTGTATAAATTTTTGATATCTTCTTCTGTGTGTATCCCTTTCACAACAGTGGTTCTAAATTCATGATGTATTTTTGATTTTTTAATTATCTCGATACTTTTCTTTACATTTTCAAAATCCTTTTTGCTAAGATTACTTGCTTTCCTGTATCTTTTAAATTCAATTACGTTTTTTACATCCATACTAATGTAATCAACTAATTTACTTTTTATCAAATCTTCTAGTAAATGGCTGTTTGATCCATTAGTTTCGATCCCTACTAAGAAGTTCTTTATTTTTTTCACTTTAATTATAAATTCCTTTAAATCTTTTTGCAACGTAGGTTCCCCACCAGTTATTACTACTGCGTCTAGGAGCTCTCTGTTTCTATCTAAATAAGATAAAACTACTTCCT
>CAZFGC010000063.1:0-1579 GCA_964518285.1 Microcaldota archaeon | reverse complement strand
AAAAGAAAAAAATTTAAAAAATCATATAAGTTGTGATAAAACTTATGATAAGGTTCATAGTTTTTGATTTTGGTGGAGTTTTTGTTACTAATGGGATAAAAATCGCTAGGAGAATCTTTAGTAAAAAATTGAAGATGGATTTTGAGAAATTTTGGTTCGGAGAAATGAGAGCTTATTGGAATAAGTTGAAGGTTGGAGACATTAGTGAAAAGTATTTTTGGAAAAAATTAAAGGAAAAACTAAAAGAAAAAGGAAAAAATTTTGATGAAAAGGAATTCAAGAGATTATTCTTTAAATATCAACGCAAGAATGAAAAAGTAGCAAAGATAATAGAAGATTTGAGAAAAAAAGGATACAAAACAGTAATTTTATCTAACAATGTTAGTAATTGGATAAAAGAGTATGAAAAAGAGTACAAAGATTTGAAGAAATATTTTGATGTTATTCTCGTATCAGATAAGATTGGTTATGCTAAGCCAGATGTAAAAGTATATAAAATACTTCTTAAGAAGATAAAAGCAAAGCCAGAAGAATGTATTTTCATTGATGATAAAGAAAAAAATTTAAAGACTGCTGAAAAAATAAAAATGCACACAATATTATTCAAAAATTCTAGAGACCTAAAAAATCAGCTTAATAAATTACTGCCAGGGTGACAGAGCGGCTATGTGGCCGGCTGCAGACCGGCATAGATGGGTTCGACTCCCATCCCTGGCTTATTAGATTATGTCGATAAATATTCTAAATCCTATATCCTAAAAACATATTGAATTTCATTTTAGCTGCGATATTATCTACACAGTCTGTGATTTTAAAACCAGATCGTATGCTTTCTTTAAGGTTTCTTGAGCCTTCTTTGTATATCCTCTGCAATACAATCTACTCGCTTCATCTACAAGCTCTATAATTTTCCTAAATTTTTCTTCAGGTATATCCTTATTTTCTAATCTTCTAATCAATTCTTTTTCAGCTCCTTCGATAAAATACGCTACCTTTTTTGGAAGACTGAGTTCATTACGTTCTTGTTGTGTGGCAATACCAAAATCTGGTACCAACTTTCCAGTCATAATATCGGTTCTTAGTTGATTCTTAATTCCCACAAATTCAGCCTTAATCCTACCTTCCGTTACTTCCATAGCTTTTTCACCTTTTTCTATCTTCGATTAATTTTAGATACACATCAACTTCTCTAAATTCAGGATCTTTTTCTTTTGTGATTTTGAAATATTTTTCTGCATCTTCATATTTTTTCATATTAAAATAGCTTTGTCCAAGCAAATAATACCCTTGTGTCCAATCGGGAAGAATTTCTATTATTTTTTTTGAAATATCTATAGCTTTTCTATAATTTCCATCAAGAAAGCATATCTTAACTAAGTTATAAAGGACACGAGGATTGTTTTGATCAAACTTTTTCGACATTTTTGTTATTTCTTCACTTTCTCTAACTTTCCCGGCGACATACAATGTCGATGCATAATCAGAATAGTAAGATGCAAGCACTTCCTTTTCATTATTTAATAACCTAACGAGTTTGTATTTTACTATTTTATTTTCATTTGTAGGATCTAATAAAACT
>CAZFGC010000062.1:0-8786 GCA_964518285.1 Microcaldota archaeon | reverse complement strand
AAAAATAAAATTCCTGAAACAAATTTTAAGTCAATTTATTTTAAACTTACTATGGGCTCCCCTGTAAAGGTAAGTATGTAATGTGATTTTATGAAGAAAAAACTTGAAGAAAAAAAGAAAAAAGTTAATGAACTTTTAGAGAAAATAAAATCATACAAGACAGTAGCGATATTAGATTTAAACAAACTTCCAGCAAAGATATTACAAGAGATAAGGAAAAGAAAAGATTATGAGTTAGTGTTCTCAAAAAAATCAATTTTAATTAGGGCAGTAAAAAAATATAATGAAGAAATTTGTAAATACTTAGATGGTCAGAAAATGTTAATTCTTTCTAATCTAGATCCTATCTCTCTTTACAAAGTTATTTGTTCGAATCGTACAAAAAGATATGCTAAGGCAGGAGAAATAGCTGAGGAGGACATTGTTGTTAGAGCTGGAGAAACAAATTTACCCCCAGGACCAGTTCTTTCAGAGCTAAAGCAAGCTAAAATTGATGCAAAAATTTCTGGAGGGAAAATAATTATAGCTAGCGATTCAGTAGTAGCTAGGAAAGGAGAAAAAATCAGCAGCATAGTTGCTTCAGCGCTTCAAAAGCTTGATATAAAACCGTTTGAAATAAGCATAAATATTCCTATAATATACGATGGAAATTTGATTTATAAAAAAGAAATATTAAAAATAACAGATAAGGAAATTTTAGACCTTATGAAAGGAGCTTCTTTGGAAGCAATTTCAGTTTCTATTTTTGCTAACTACCCATCACCAGAAAATATAAGAATTTTACTAACTAAATGTAATAGCCATGCAAATGCATTGATATCTAGCGGAAAAATTTTCCTTCCAGAGTTTATTGAAAAAGCATTGGCTGTAGCTGGGAGGGAAGCAAAACTTTTGTCAGAGGTGGTATCTTGAAAGAAATATATGCAGCCCTATTGTTACACCATGCTGGCAAAGAAATAAACGAAGAAAATATGGAAAAGATAATGATGGCAATAGGAGATATAACAGACGATGACAAGGTTAGGATAAAAATGGTAGTCTCTTCTTTGAAAGATGTTAATATAGACCAAATTTTAAAAGAAGCAACAACAGTACAGGCCGCACCAGCTGTCACAACAACTACAGAAAAAGAGGAGAAAAAAGAAGAAAAGAAAGGAGGAGAGGAAGAAGGTGCAGCAGGATTAGCAGCTTTGTTTGGTTAATTGCTTTTTGCTTTTGAGAAAAATAAAAAATATCTCCACTACCTTAAAGCATATGATTAAAAATTTTATCATATAGGAACGTGGATTTCGAAAATGTTATAGCCAATCGTAGGTCTATTAGAAAATACTTGAAAAAAGAAGTGGAAAATGAAAAAATAAGAAAAATGCTTAATGCCATAAATTCAGCACCAAGTGCAGGAGATTTGCAAGCATACGAAGTTTTTCTTGTTAAAGATGAAGAATTAAAAGAAAAATTAGCTGAAGCAGCTTACGGCCAATATTTCATATCTGAAGCACCTTTAGTTTTTGTGTTTTTTGCAAATCCAAAGAGATCTGCAATAAGATATGGAGCTAGAGGTGAAAGATTATATTGTATTCTTGATGCAGCAATAGCAGCGAGTTATCTTCAGCTTTCAGCCGTTGACCTTGGTTTAGGATCAGTTTGGGTAGGAGCCTTTGATGATGATAAAGTAAGAAAAATATTAGAGGTAAATGAACGTTTAATACCAGTAGCAATAATTCCAGTGGGCTATCCAGCAGAAAAACCAGCAGCTACTCCTAGGAGAAAATTAGAAGATTTAGTTAAATTTCTTTAAATCCATACTTACCAATCAATGGGACGAAGACAACTGGAAGAATTTTTGTCTCTTTCACTTCGTGGTCTTTTTCAATTAAAGTGAGATCTTGAAAATAAAAAGAGCCTACAGGAGCAACTAATTTTCCATTATTTTTTAGTTGATATATTAGATTTTTAGGAACTTCAGGAATCGCTGCAGTGATGATTATTCTATCAAATGGTGCTTCTTTTTCGTATCCAAGAGACCCATCGCCGCAGATTATCCTCACATTTTTGTAATTCAGTTTTTTTATATTTTCTTCAGCAATCTTTACTAACTCTGGTATCCTTTCGATTGTATATACAATTCCATTTTCTCCAACTAATTCTGCAATTATAGCTGCTTGATACCCACTGCCAGAGCCCACTTCTAAAACTTTCATACCTTTTTTGATGTCTAGAACTCTAGTCATTATAGCCACTATGCTAGGAGCACTAATAGTTTGTCCATATCCTATTGGTAAAGGAGTATCGTAATATGCATATAAATTATATTCCTTAGGAACAAATAGCTCTCTTTTTACTTTTCTCATAGCATTCGCTACTTCTTCATTTGCATAACCCTCTTTAATTAACTTTCTAATCATTTCTTCATTTCTATCCATGATCCTCCGAAAAAATTTATCCCTCAATGTTAATAAATTTTGCATTTTCTTCTTTTTCAATTCTTTTTTTCTAGTTCTGCTTGGTCCATGCAACATATAAAAGCCATATGATAATTTATTTAATCTTTTTGTTAGTTTTATCATGATAGTGATCTTTGAAGGAAAAAAGAAGAGAATTAAATTTAGTGGAAAAGCCTCTGAATTGTTAAAAAAATTAGGAATAAATAGTCAAATTGTAGTCTTATTTAGAAATGGGAAGATAATTACTGAAGAAGAAAAACTTAGTGATAAAGATAAAATTGAAATAGAAAGAGTAATATTTGGGGGTTAGCTTGAAGTGTAGCATATGCAATAACCGTGCTGTGATATATTTAAATTATTCAAAGAGATTTCTTTGCAAAAGACATTTTTCAAATCATATAGAGAGAAAAGTAAAGAGAACAATAAGAGAATTTAAAATGATCGATGGAGCGAAAAGAATAGGAGTTGCAGTATCTGGAGGAAAAGATAGTTTAGTAACCCTTCACATTTTGAATAAAATTTTAAAAAATACAAAAACAGAGTTAATAGCAATTATAGTAGATGAAGGTATCAAAAATTACAGAGACAGGCTAATAAAAGAAGCAGAAGATTTTTGTAAAAAAATAAATGTCCCTTTTAAAATATACTCTTTTAAAAACGAATTGGGAATTACAATGGACGAAATAATAAAAAAGAAAAAAAGAGAAAAATCGTGCACTTACTGTGGAGTCTTTAGAAGATGGATTTTGAATAAAGCGGCTAGAGAATTGAATGTAGATAGGCTTGCAGTAGGACACAATTTAGATGATATAGTGCAATCTTTTTTGATGAATTTAATTAGGAATGAACCTTTTAGGCTTGCAAGGTTTGGAGAAGAAAGTGGGTTAATAGAAGATGAAAAATTTGTTACGAGAATTAGGCCTTTAATGAAAATTCCAGAAAAAGAGATAGCAATTTATGCGATAGTTAATGGAATAAAAAGGGATTTTTTTGGTTGTCCATACGTTGAAGAGTCATTTAGACATATCGTCAGGAATTTCATAAATGATGTAGAAGAAAAAAATCCGGGGACTAAATTCAATATTTTCCAGAGTTTTGTTTTGGTGAGAAATCTTTTAATTGAGAAATATAAAATTGAACTTGGGGAGATAAATTATTGTAAGAGCTGCAACGAGCCTTCTTCAAAGGAAATATGTAGAAGATGTGAGCTGCTAAAAGAGCTGCTGAAAGAATAAAAATTTAATGTTTTTGGTTTTATATCTCTTAATGATAGAGAGAATAAAAACAGGTATAGAAGGGCTAGATGAACTATTGAAAGGAGGAGTTCCTGATCATCACCACGTTTTAGTCTGTGGAGGTCCAGGGACAGGAAAAACACTTTTATGTATTGAATTCCTTTACAGGGGCGCAAAATTAGGAGAGAAAGGAGTTTTTATTTCTCTTGAAGAACTTCCTGAAATTATAATTAAAAATGTTGAATCAACATTTTCAAATTGGAAGGATTTTAAGAAGCTTGTAGAAGAGAAAAAAATAACTATTATAAAACCTGCAAGGTACGATTTTGTAAACTTTTCCGATATCCTTCAGTCTTACGTAACCCAGCATAAAGTAAAGAGAGTTGTCGTAGATTCTGCAACGATATTAAAATTAAGTTTTGATAAAGAAATAGAATTTAGAAAGAAATTAGTTGAGTTCTTAGGTTTCGTTAGAAATTTAGATTGTACAATCTTTATGACAGCTGAATTATCTTATCCTATAAGAGAAAAAATGAAGTTTTCGTTAGAGCAGTTCGTAGCAGACGGTGTGATAATTTTGTATAATCTTGAAAGGGAGGAAAAAAGAATAAGAGCTATGGAAGTATTGAAAATGAGAGGAACAGACCACGTACAAGATTTGGTCCCAATGAAGATAACAAATGATGGAATAAAGATATACGTTGGAGAAAAAGTATATAGATAAAAGTATACAGATAAATAAGTATGTGGTGACTCCGTGGTAATATTTTATCATTTTGATGGAAAATTGAATTTAGAAAAAATTAGGAAGAAATTTCCAACAATTTATTACGATAAGAACCTCTTATTAGCAAAAATAAACGGATTAAATTTCATTGTATTTAGAGATGGTTACTTAAGAATAATTCATGAATCCAAAGATGAAAATCTACTCCTCAAGGAAATGCAAAGGAGAATAACAGAAGTGAATAATTTTTTAAATGAAATAAAAAAAATTTCAAATATAAAAGCAGAACCAAAAGTAATAGAAGATAAAGAAGTTAATTTAAATAGAGATATTAATTTTGAAGGGGAAGAAGTAGTTAAGGAAATTTGTAAATCTGCAGAATTAATAGGCAAATATCAAAAGGAAAGAATAGAAACACAAGCAGGAGAGAACATAGGCAGAAGAATTAAAGCAAATAACAAAAAAGAATTAATTGAAAAAATTGTTGAAAAAATAAAAAGCTTGAAGGTAGGAATACCTGAAATAGCAAAAGAAAATAAAAATACTTACTTCTCCATAATAGTTTATCAAAGTATATTTTCCTATGGTTCTAAATTCACTAATGAAAAAAATTGTAATTTTATAAGAGGTTTGATAAGAGGAGCAGTTTGTAAATTTCTCAATGCTGAAAATGTTAATGTCATCGAAGAAAAGTGCTTCTCAGCAGGAGACGTATATTGTAAATTTGATGTTTATTTAATATAAAAATACAAATGTGCATGAGATGTTCGGAATAAAATTTTTGGATGAAAAGATAAAGTCAATAAATAAAAAAATAATTTTAATAGAAGGAGCTTCTGGGATAGGAAAGGAAATAATAGGGTACCACTATCTTTTTGAAGGAATTAAAAATGGGGATATTTGCGTATATGTTTTTGCTGGAAGAAAAATTGAAGAGATAGAAGAAGAATTTTCTAATTATAACATGAAAATACACAGAAGTTTTTTGAACTGGATCAATTGTGGTTTAGATGTAATAAATGAAAAAAACGTAAAAAATTGTAGTATATCTGAGCTATTTACTATATCTTCAGCAATTAAAAAAATTCTTAGTGAGAGGAAAAAGAAAAAAGTTAGAATTTTCTTTCCAATAGCTTCACAAGCAATAATAAATAATAGTTCTGTAGAGTTTTATAAATTTCTCTCATCAATAATCGAGGAAATAAAAAAATGTGACTCTAGCATGGTAATAGTAATAGAAGAAGGAATGCATGATCCTCAGACAGTAATATCTATAGAAAATTTATGTGATATAGTATTCGATATAAAAGTATACGAAAAGAATTTTGAAATTGTCCCACTTTTTAGAATAAAAAAATCTAGAGGCATGCCGCTTATGTTAAAATATTTTAGGTTTAAAGTGGATGAAAAAGGAGTTTCCATAGGTGAAGAGTTTGGATGAGTCAGGGTTATTGGATTACATAAATTTTGCATGTTTGGTCATTTCGCCACTTATAATTGTAGTCACTCTAGAGAGGACATTAAGAATAATTAAAATTATAAAAGAGAAAATCATAAGGCAAAGAATTTTCTGGACTGGAATGGCAGTCGTCTTTTCATTTTTGTTTGTAGAGTTGGATTTTATAGCAGTACTGTTTTCACTTTCTTATGATGAATTAGTAGTTGTAAGAAGGCCGGTAGGAGCCATAGCCACGATTGCTTTCTATAAAATAATAGAAAATTTGATTGATTCATCAACGAAATTTAGAATAGAGAAAGCTCTTAAGGAAAGATTTGAAAAAAATAAAAGTTGGTTAAAGGCGATAGTAATAATATTGGTTTTCGTACTGTTTATTTCCCCATTTTACTTAGATTCAGATATATACATTTACTTTACATTTGTGATAGGATTGTCTCTTTTATTATTTTTATTTACATCGATCATAGCTTTAAATGAAACCAGAAAGGTATTAAAGGATAGAAAGACCATAGAATTCACAAAATATATTTTAATAGCACTTATCATATTTATAATAGTTCCTTTCGTGAATGTTGTGAGTATAATATTAAACGTCCCTCCACGGTACAATATTCTGAGGATAATTTTGATAGTACCATATATTTTTTCATTTTACGAAGCATCAAAGAATTTCATAGAAGTTAGAAGTGAAATAGAACTCGAAAGTTTGAGGTGAAGTTATCTGGATGAACACATTGTAACATTATCCGAGCTTTCAATACCATTTTATTATATCCTTGCATTTGCTTTACCAGCGATAATATTGGCAATAATCTATAAATACCTAAGTATAAGAAGAATTATAAAAGATAAATTGTATTCTTTGAAAGTTCTTTCTACATTAATCATAGCAGTTGTTTCTTTGCTTTATGTTGAAACACATTTTATTATAGTACTAATGGGATTTGAATTCGTACCTTATGGTATTGATAATATTTTGGGAGCGATTGTATTTATTTTTTCATATTTGTTGGTCGATTCATACTTGAAAATTTATCGAAACTTTAACCCAACGGACAGAAGTAGTGTAAAAATAAAAACATACTTATTTACTACATTCATGTTCACAGTAATCTTTCTACTCTTAAGTAATTTCTTTTTGGGCGGGTGGATTGCTGATGTACTAATTACAATATTCGGAATATTTTCTATTTTATTCTTCGTGATTTTATTTTATTCGATTAATTTTCTTATTAACAAGTTGGATAGGCATTCAAGAATTAATTTATTTTGGTTTAGATATCTTCTAGTTTGTATTGTAATAATTTCGATAGTTGATACAGTTCTGGATGTTTTAAATTTACCAATAGTTGTTAATATATTTTATATTCCTCTCTCAATTTTAGGCGCTTATATCGTTTGGATGTTTATGAAATATGTAGTTTATATCGAAAAATTTAAGTGATTCTTTTATCCTTTAGCAACACCTAATGGAACATGTCTACTTACAATTTTTGAGATTCCTGCAAGTTCAACACTTCTTACAACTTCATCTATATCCTTGTATGCAGGAGGAGCCTCTTCGCTAACCACATCTCTAGAAGCAGCAAAGCAAACTATCCCTTTCTTTTCGAGTTCAGCAATTACATCTCTTGGTCTATATCTTCGAATTGCTTCATTTCTACTCATTGTTCTTCCAGCTCCATGACAAGTCGTTCCCCAGCACTCCTTTCCTCCTTCCGTTCCAACCAAGAGATAAGATGCAGTCCCCATACATCCTGGTATTATAACGGGTTGTCCCACGTTTCTATAGGCTTGCGGAATTTCAGGTCTCCCAGCCCAAAAGGCACGTGTTGCTCCTTTCCTATGAACCCAAAGCATCTTTCTTTTTCCATCAACTTCATGTTCTTCAAGTTTTGCAATGTTATGACATACATCATAAACAGTTTTCATTTCATCAGCCACATTTTTTCCGAACATTTTTGCGAATACTTCTCTTACCCAATGTGCAATTATATGTCTATTGTTAAATGCATAATTTACAGCACATTTCATCGCTGAAACATATTTTTCTGCTTCTGGACTGTTTACTGGAGCGCAGCAAAGTTCTCTATCAGGAAGACTAATATTGTATTTTCTTGAAGCTTCGAGCATTACTCTTATGTAATCATCACATATTTGATGTCCAAATCCACGAGAACCACAATGCACCATAACAACAACTTGTTTCTCGAAAATACCAAATGCCTTTGCAACTTTTTCATCAAAAATTTTATCAACTTCTTGAACTTCCAAAAAATGATTTCCGGCACCTAGCGTTCCGAATTGGGGAAGACCTCTTTTTTTTGCAGTTTCACTTACATTTTTTGGATCTGCACCTTTCATACATCCCTCTTCTTCACAATGTTTCGCATCTTCTTCATTTCCGTATCCTTTTTCTATTGCCCAGTAAACTCCTTCAGTGACAGCTTTGTCGAGTTCTTCTTTTGTAATTCTTAATTTTCCAGTAGATCCAACACCACTTGGAACATTATCAAAAAGTTCTTTCATAAGCTCTCTAATTTTTGGCTTTACTTCTTCACTTGCAAGAGGAGTAGTGAGTAATCTCACGCCGCAGTTAATATCGTAACCCACTCCGCCAGGAGAAATGACCCCTGTTTCATCAAACGCAGCAACCCCTCCAATCGGAAATCCGTATCCTTCATGTCCATCAGGCATGACGAAACTTGCACCAACGATTCCTGGAAGTTGTGCAACATTTTGCGCTTGCCAAAACGTTCTATCTCTCTTCATTTGTTCTTTTAGTTTTTCAGTTGCATAAATAACCACAGGAACTTTCATTTGTCCAGTTTTTTCTATTCTCCATTTTACTTCGTTAATTTTTATTGGTTCGCTCATGAAAAACTTTTAGAAAGGAATAAAAATTTTTTTATTATTTTTTT
>CAZFGC010000061.1:0-2012 GCA_964518285.1 Microcaldota archaeon | reverse complement strand
AAAGATGGTAAAGAAATTGCAAGGATTCTCTTATCTGAAGGAGATATAGAACTTAGTGATGAGGAGGTTGAAAGAGCATTAAAAAATAGAGTATCATATACAGAGAATGACATCGCTATAATAGATTGGAATGCTGCGTTGGTTTACGACCCTAAGTTTGCTCTTGACACAGTAGACATTTTAGAATATGCAGTGGTAAAGCTTTTAGAATTTAGATCATACGATGAAGATTTGGACGAACAAATAGATAAAGCATATGATGAAGTAAGTAAGGAATCTGCTTACCTAACAATTTTAATATCGCCCTTTTCATCTACTATGAGAGAATTAGAAACTGCAACACTTGATATTGCAGACACTTCAGAAAAAGTAGAAAATGCGCTTAAATTAATTGGTGATGAGTATCTTGCTAAACTTTACCAAACTGCTACCGCAGCATTTTATATCGAAGATTGGAAGAAAAGTGTAAGAAGAAAATTAGATGTATTGGATAAAATTTATTCTACTATTTACAGTAGAATACAAACGGACAGGTTCGTTGTTCTTGAGTTATTGATAGTTATCCTAATAGTTTTAGAGATAATTATATACTACGTTTAAGATTTTTAAATCATTAAATCGCTATTACTTTTTGTTACTTTTTACTTTTTTTATTTTTTCCTCTGTTATAAATGGAGGCATGATAGTACCGTAGATCATCAATAATCCAAGTCCAAAAAACCTTCCTAAAATTATAGAAATCATAGCCTTCTGATAATTTATCCCAGCATACGTCAGAAGAAATACCATACTAGCTTCCACCGAACCAAATCCTCCGGGTAAGAGTGTTATTAATCCTACTAGTAGTGAGAAAGAATATACTCCTAATACGAAGAAAAAGTCTACTTTTTCTCCAAGAGAAATTAAAGGTAAATAAAAAGTCAAAGCATCGATTATCCAAATTAAAATCGAAATAACTAAAGGTACGAAAAAGTTTTTCGATATTTTTATTTCCTTATGTAAGTTTTTGATCCCCATTAGTATTTCATCAAAAATTTTTATCCTTATATTAAACCCTTTTAAAATGTTTAATACATGCTCTAGAATTTTTACTAAAGAAAAATAAATTTTCTCGTTTTGTGTTGCTATTATTACAGTAAATAAAATTAGAAAAACTAAAATAAAAGGTAAAGCAAAGAGTTCTATTTTGAGAAATAAGAATAAAATAGAAGAAAAAAGAAAAAGAATTAGAACATCGCTAAGCCTCTCAAAGAATACGCATGCCATACTGAATGTAAATGGAATAAATTTTTTTCTTTTCAATAAATAAGCTCTTATTGGTTCGGAAAATCTTCCAGGAACAAAATTGCTTAATGCGATCCCATAACAAAAAATTGGTGTGAGGGACCCTAACGAAATAGCATATTTTTTCCTAATTAAAAAGTAGAATCTATATATCCTTAGAAAGGTATAAAGGAAGGTTAATATTAACAAAATTAAAACCAATTCAAGACTTATGTTTTTTATCTCTTCAATTATCTTTGCTATATCTCCGTAGATTATAAGATAGGAAATTATCCCAATGCTTAATAAATACATCAAAATTTTTATCGGATCAATTTTCTTTAATTTGTTTAATTTGTTTAGTTTCATATTATCTTTATCCTTCAAGTAGTTCCATTATTTCTTCTCTGTCAAATGGGACGGGAGGAGAAAGAAGTTTGAATATATATTCCATTATATCGATAGCATTTTCGAGCTTAGAAATTTTTATTGCTTGTATAGGGTCGCTTGTTTTTTCTAACAGTAAATAGAGGTATGGTCCTTTTCTCTCGTAAAGTTGATAAAGTTTTAATCCAACACTTCCATATTTGTTTTTTATATCTTTTTCATCTAAAATTTTGTATTTTAAAATTTTTTTTTCGTGAAGCCACATTAAAATTCTATCAGTTTCCTCTAGAGTTAGGTTATTTTCAGCAGCAAGTTCTGCTACATCTTTTTCGTCTAAGGATTCGTAAATCTTTTTTCCAGTT
>CAZFGC010000060.1:0-1735 GCA_964518285.1 Microcaldota archaeon | reverse complement strand
CCCCTGTAGGGAACTACTTTTTCTATTCTTACCTATTCTTCCTTTTCACAAATTCCTACTAATGGGATCTTTCCTTCTATCAAAAAGTTCTTTTGGCTTCGAACATCTTGGAAAAGAATGCTAACTTTGTATGAGTATTTTGTTCCTGGAACACACTTTGGAATGTCTAGGACTTCTATGTCTGCTGCTTCTCTGTTTTTTAAATTTATTTCTCTTATTCCTCCTCTCCCATCAAAGGAAATGTCTAAAATTCTTACCTCTTGTCCCCAATTGTTCTTTATGGTAAGCTCTGCCTTCCCTGGGACAACTCTATAATTTGGCTCTATCCCTATATCTTGTCCAACCCAGTAAGAAATACTTTCCTCCTTCGTATAAACTGGGGTAAAATAAGCTAGGAGAAAAACTACGAACACTAGCAAAAAAACAGAAACTAAGATCAGCTCGTAAAACTCCATAAAAATAAAAAAAGATTTAAAAAATTAGCTAATCTTCTTGGTGGTAAAATGGAAAAGCAAACGCTTTCAAACTTGGCAAAAGCTTTTGTGGGCGAGAGCCAAGCTAGAAATAAATACACATTCTATGCAAAAGTTGCTAGAGAAGAGGGCTACGAACAAATTGCAGAAATATTTTTGATAACTGCCGAAAACGAGAAAGAACATGCTAGCTGGCTATACAAACTACTAAACGAACTCAAGAAAAAATATAAAGTAAAAGAAGTTTCTATAGATACGTCTGTTTCTATAACCCTTGGCACAACTATAGAAAACCTAAAAGCTGCGATTGCTGGCGAAAATTACGAATACACAAAAATGTATCCAGAATTTGCAGATATTGCCGAGAAAGAAGGATTCAAAGATATTGCAAAAAGATTAAGGGCTATTGCCGTGGCTGAACAACACCATGAAGAAAGATACAAAAAGCTCTTAAAAGAACTAGAATCAAAAACAATATTCAAAAAAGACAAAGAGGTTTGGTGGGTTTGTAGGGAGTGTGGCTATGTACACTTTGGAAAAACACCACCAAAAGAATGTCCGTCTTGCAGCCACCCGATGGGATTTTATCAAATAAAATGTGAAGAGTACTGATAACATGACAAAAGAAAAACAAATATACAAATGTAATAATTGTGGGAATATAGTAGAAGTACTACACGCAGGAGTTGGACAACTTGTTTGCTGTGGACAACCAATGGAAGTATTGGTAGAAAAAACTGAGGATGTAGGGAAGGAAAAACATGTTCCAGTAATAGAGATTAAAGATGGAGAAATAACGGTAAAAGTTGGGTCCGTACCTCACCCAATGGAAGAAAAACACTATATAGAATGGATAGAACTAATAATTGATGGAGAAAGTTACAGAAAATTTTTAAGACCTGGAGATAAACCAGAAGCTACATTTAAAACAGTTACAAAACCTGAAAAAATCGAAGCCAGAGAGTACTGCAATATTCATGGACTTTGGATGAAATAGTTTTTCTTTTTTTTTTCTTTTTTTATCATTCTTTTATCTTAGCAGCGTATCTCCCAGCAAACTTAATTTCTAGCTGTTTTGCAATTTCAGAATTTTCAGGACTAACAATTAATATTACTCCTCTCCAGTTCTCTGTTAAATCGTCGCTTCCACAGATGGGACATTTTTTTTCCTTTGTTATAAATCTACAATTTTTACATGCTTTTTCCAAAGACTCACCTAGTTTGCTTTTTTATTTTTTTATTTATTTGCTTTTTTATTTTTT
>CAZFGC010000059.1:0-2493 GCA_964518285.1 Microcaldota archaeon | reverse complement strand
TTTTAAAAAAATTTGAAAAAATTTGAATTTGAAGACAATTTAAACATAGTTGATTGATGGAGTTTTGGAATAAATTATTAACAAAAGCAAGTTTAGAAAAATTAACTCTCTGTTTTAACTGAAAGCCGATCTTCAAGTCGGGATTTTTTATTTTATTAGCTCATTTATTTTCTTTTCGATTATCTTTAATGCTTTACTATTTTTAGCTTCTTTTTTATATCGGTTTAATCTTTCTTTATTAAGAAGCTTGACAGAATTAGTAATTGTTTCTATATATGTTGCTTTGAAAAGGTTCTTATCTATCCCAAATCCTATATTCAGCTCTTCTAGAACCCTCACATGGTTTTTTCTTTCAGGATAGCTAAAGTCAGTTATCACAACTGATGGTTTTCCATATGCAAGTGCCTCAATTATAGAGGTATGCCCTCCATGAGAGATAATAAACTCGCTACTCTGATAATACGGTTTGATATTCCCAACTTCAGGCCCATATATTGCTTTATCTCCAAATGCTTTTTTTAGTTCACTGTTAATCTTTTCATCTGTAGTGGAGACAACAATCTTTTTGTTGTGTTTTATCTGCTTCACAGGTTCGATCAACGGTCCGATGATCTCTAAATTTTCTTGTACATTTTCAATATTGTATTTTGCAATTGTAAGTGGAGGGTTGTAATCGGGTACAAGTATCCATTCCGGGTAGGTTAATACGATCTCATTTAGTTTTTTTGCTATTCTTCTCTCTATTCCACTAAAACCAACAAGAGAACTAGTGTCGTTTGTAATAAATATTGATTTCTTTCCTGCAATTTTCGCAAGAAGCAAACCCAATGGAGAACCATCAACTATTATAAAATCAGCTTTTTTGAATTCCTTTATGATTACACTAGATATCTTTGGATGTGTTAACTTAAGTAGACCTTTTACATCCACAATTACTTTTGTTGCTTTTTTACTTTTAATGATGTATGGCGATGGGATTTCAATGTGCTCTTTACCTCTTATTTTTAGATATTTCGAACCCGAACCATATGTCATTATATTAAAGCCGAAGTGCTCTGATAAAATTATATCTCTTGATACATGCCCATATCCGTTACCCTCTGCAAAAATCAAACCTCTCATGTAAACATTCGTGAAGAAAGTTTTAAATTTCTTAATTTTATCTACCCGGCTATATTCCATGATTGAAAACTGATGATTTAGCTGAACGAATTTTCTTTATCATCATCGATCATCAATATTAACTTTTAAATTTAAAAATGGAAAAATCTTAAGTAGATTAATCAATCTTGGAAACATTCCTGATACACTCAAAAAGCATTTTTGACTGTGCGTTTGTTCTTACTGCATTTTCATTGAAATGTGTTCTGGAAATCATATATCCATTATTCTCTACCATTTCCATTATTTTTTCGAAACTTTGTGCTGGAATTTTTAATTTTTTGAATATTTCGTGCAAATCGAAATAATAAGGAATATTTATTTTTGATTCTTCTTTAGTTGTTGTAAGAATTTTTCTTATCTCTACCTTATTTTTGTAGTTTCTCACTTCGTTTTCGCTTATCATTTTTTCTATTACATTTTCATCGAAAATTTTTCCGATCCAAAGCGGTCCTGCATAATCTTTTTTATTTTTGCATTCGCAGTATCTTTCTTCAAAAGGTTCATTCGAAAAATTTGTATTAAAACAATTTTTACACCAAAAAATAAAGCCTAAATTATTCACTGATTCGTTCGCCTTTTTAGATCCTTTTTCTACCTTTACGAATACTTTAAAGAAATGATTTTTAGAAAGTGAAAAAAGAGGGGTAATTCCGAGATGTAAAGGTGCAGCTACTTTAGAGATATATCCTATCAATATTCTTATTCCTGTCTCATGGCAAAAATAATTGTGAATTGGTTTTGATAAATAGTTGTTTTCACATGCTATTTTCTGGACGCCACATAAGACTGGTGCGTCTGTAGCTGTTATTGAAAGATAACCTCCTTTTTCTCTCAATCGAAATAAAGCAGATCTCACAAATGGGACTGGGGATCCAAATGGATCTATTTCTATAAAATTAAATTTTTCTCTCGTAAGATAGAGAAAATGATTTATGTCATCATTTATTACTTTTACGTTTGTGTCTGTATTTAATTCATTTAACTTTAAATTTTCTTCTACATTTTCGCATGCAACTTTGTTATTGTCTACAAAAATTACATTTTTAACATTTTTATTTTCGAGCAAATATCTTATTCCTCTTACTCCTGTTCCACACATCCCGTCGCAAATTTGAAGCTCTTCGTCTATCGATCCTACAAAAAGAGATGAAAAATCCCTACAAATTTCCATTCTTGGATTGAAAAATACGTTCTCCTTTATAGTTATCCTAGCGGATCCTTCTCGATACATAAAGCCCCACGAGGGATTTGAACCCCCGACCTCCTGTTTACGAGACAGGCGCTCTACCGCTGAGCTAGTGGGGCAATATATGTATACTTTGTTGACTT
>CAZFGC010000058.1:0-2587 GCA_964518285.1 Microcaldota archaeon | reverse complement strand
TTTTTTTTTTTTTGTTTTGTATGTGTTTATCGTTTTCTTATATTATTTCTTTCCCTTTATATTTCCATTTCTCTATATTTTATGAACTTGTAAATTTCTAAATAAATAAATGCAACTAGCGCAAATAGAATTATTATTATTAACTCTTCTAATTTTAAAGGTGCTGTGTTAAATACTTCATTCATGAATGGATTAAATATTATAAATAGCTGGAGTGCAAAAGAGATGAGAATAGATATTATTAAATACTTATTTCTGAACATGAAACTAAAAACTGGTTTTTCTAAAGAGAGACAACTTATCGACTGAAATATTTCAAATATTACTATCGTTGTAAATACTATCGTCTGTGATTTAGTTATGTTTCCTTCAGACAAAGAAATATAAAAGAGTAAAAGAGCTGAAATGGTTAGAAGTATTGGGTAATGAATAATATAATGGTCCATATTGGCTATAAGAGATTCTCCTTTCTTTCTTGGTTTTTTACTCATTTCTTCTTTTTCATTTATTGGATCTATGGATAGTGCTAAGACAGGAAGTCCATCGGTAACTAAATTTATCCATAGAATTTGAATTGCTACTATAGGTAACGGCAGACCTAACATTATAGCTATAAATATTATTCCTACTTCGGCAAAATTCCCTGACAGAAGATAAGCCGTACATTTTCTTATATTACTATAAATACCCCTACCTTGTGCAATAGCATTAACTATGGTGGCAAAATTATCATCTGATATTACTATATCGCTTGCTTCTTTAGTAACTTCAGTGCCTGTTTGCCCCATAGCAACTCCTATATCTGCTTTTTTAATCGCAGGAACATCATTAATTCCATCGCCAGTCATAGAAATTATATAGCCTCTACTTCTTAAGCCTTCTATTATTTTCAATTTTTGGTGAGGAGTAGTTCTTGCATATATTGCAATTTCACTTACTTCTGATTTAAATTCATCTTCCGGCATTCTGTCTAGTTCTTCACCTGTTATTACTTTTCCACTAATCCCTATTTCTTTTGCTATTGCCAAAGCTGTTTCTTTGTGATCTCCGGTAATCATCACAACTTTTATTCCAGCTCTGTTGCATTCTTCTACTGCTTGTCTAACTTCCGGTCTAGGTGGATCAAAAAGTGCTACTAGACCTAAGAAAATCAAATTTTCTTCTGAAATTTTTTCTCCTTTTTTAATTTCTTTCATAGCGATAGCAATTATTCTATATGCCTCGCGTGCGTACTCTAAATTTTTCCTTAGAATTATTTTCCTTTCTCTTTTAGATAAAATTACTTTTTTATCTCCTTTAAATATGTATTTGGATTTTTTAAGAACTTCATCCACTGCTCCTTTTGTGAATACATAATTCTTGTCTTTTATTTTGCATGCTACAGACATCATTTTTCTTTGTGAATCAAAAGGGATTTCATCTATCCTGACAAAATTTTCGCTTATTTTTCCTTTTTTTGCTGCAATCGCTAATGCGATTTCTGTAGGATCTCCTATAATTTCTTTTCCAATTATTGCATCATTGCAAGCTAAACTTGCCGTAAGGAGAAAGTTCAAGTCTTTAATTTTTCTAACATTTATCCTTTTTTTATCTTTGAAAAATTCTCCCTTTATATTATAACCTTCTCCAGTTACTTGATATTCTCCTCCAAAAGTCCATATTTTTCTGACAGTCATTTCATTCATAGTCAATGTTCCAGTTTTATCGACGCAAATTACATTCACAGAACCTAGGCCTTCAACTGCTGATAATCTCTTTACTATTGATTTTCTTTTTGCCATTTTTATTACTCCTAATGCTAAGGCTACAGTTATTGCTGCCGGAAGACCTTCCGGAACCGCAGCGACAGCAAGCGAAAGAGATACTAATAACATTTGATACAATTCTTTTCCTGATAATATCCCTATCAAAAATATTATTCCACAAGCTACTACAAAAATCATTCCTAAGTTTTTTCCAAATTCGTTTAGTTTCCTTTGGAGTGGTGTCTCTTCTTCTGGCTCCTGGATTTTTTCTGCAATTTTTCCAAATTCTGTATTCATTCCTGTGGCAGTTACTACTGCTTCGCATCTTCCGTAGACTACTGAAGTTCCTCTAAACAGCATATTTTTTCTTTCATAGATAGGAACATATTTCTCTATTGTTTTTTCATTTTTAATTACAGGCGCTGATTCCCCTGTTAATAAAGACTCATCTACTTTCAGATTTGTTTGCTTAATTATCCTACAATCTGCTGGGACTATATCTCCAATACTTAAGATAACTATATCCCCCGGAACCAAATCTTTCGTAGAAACCATTTTTACTTGCTTCTCTCTAACAACCTTTACATAAGGCGAAGATATTTTTCTTAACTCTCTTATTGCCTCTTCTGCTTTTTTAGTTTGAACAAATCCTATAATTGCATTCAAAAAAACTATCGCTAAAATTATTACTGAATCTAAAAGCTCTTTGAGAAAAATAGAAACTATCGCAGCGATTATTAAGATTATTATCAAAAAACTCTTAAATTGTTCAATGAAAAGTTCAACGTCACTTTTTTTCCTTTTTTCTAAAATTTCATTATATCCATATTTTTTCCTTCTTT
>CAZFGC010000057.1:0-11018 GCA_964518285.1 Microcaldota archaeon | reverse complement strand
GTTTTTTAATCTCTTCTTTGAATTTTTTATACAATTCTGGTGATTTTTCAAGATTTTTTCTTTCTTTAAGTAAGTTTTTTTGTCGAATTCTAAGTTTTTTAATCTCTTCTTTGTTACGTGCTGATCTAGCAATTATCTTCGGGATTTCTCTTGACATAATTGATAATGCAGCTGCTTTTTTTCCTTCAAACCCCTCAACAATCCTTGCCTCCCTCATACTTATCCCTGCTTTCTCTGCCTTTTTTATTAAATAATTAACTGCTTTTTCCTTATTTTCTTTTCCTTTTATACTAACCTTCAGCTTTTCATATTTGTATCCTGGATATCCTTTTAACCCTTTAACTTTTGGAATAGTTATATCAAAAGCTCTCGTAGGGCTTATTCCTGCTGCATACGCTGCAGCTATAAGGACCCCAAGGACTAATAAAATTGTTATACATTTCCAAGGGTCTCCTCCTAGTAGAGCAATGAAGGGTATTTTTCCAAGCACACAGATTTGGGATGCTGAACTAGCAGGAGGGATATCCTCTTCTCCCCCGAACTCTGCTTTAATAGCTCCACATCCTTGGAAGCCTCCTATGTCAAGATTTTTACATGAAAATCCGCCGCTTGTATTTGTCTTCGTCGTACAAAGAATAACATTATACGCTTGGCTTGTAAATGAAATGTTTATCTCCGCATCACTTATATAAACAATGTTTGAAAATCTCTCTATATCTTCACGTCTATATGCCTTGCTTTGAATTATTCTTACCATTTCCTCAGGATCTCTTCCTCTTGGAAGTTCAAAATACCAAAGAGATCCGCTAACATTTACTATATTCCCGCTTCTTCTTGTTTCTATTTCTATTACACTTACTTTGCATACCTCACAAGTCAATGAATAAGAAATGGACAAAAATGATAAAAAAAACAGCAGAGATAATAAAGATAACAATGAAAAAGGATTATTTCTTCTGTTAATTCTTTTCTCCATATTTCTCTCCATAGTATTTTCTAAATAATAATTAATTAAAAGCTTTTCATTATATTATATGCATGCTGTTAAAGAAGTTGAAGAAGTTAAAAGGAGGGGAGAAGAAGAAAAAAAGAAAAAGGAAGAAGAAAAGAGCAGAAAGATAGAAGAGAGAAAAAAACAAAAAGAGCCAACTATGGAAGAAAGAAAAAGAAAAATTGAAGAGGAAAAATCTAAAATTGAAGAGCCTAGACCAATCACTGAAGTATTCTATGAAAAAGTCCCCCTTATGGAAAGCAAAGGAGAAAAATATGAACCTATTGTAAAACAAGATTTAGCTATAATGCGAAAAGAAGAAGAAAAAGAAGAAAGGAAAATGCTAGAGATAAAGAAAGAGGGGGTTGGAAAAGAAGAAGTAAAAAAAGAAAGATTAGTTGAAAGGAAAATAATTGAAAAGGAGAAAGAAGAAAGAATAAGAGAAATTAAGGAAAGGGAAGAAATTCAAAGAAGAAGAATTGAAGAAATAAAGAATTTAAATGAAAAAATCAAAGAGCTTGTTGAAGAAGGAAAGAGAAAAGGGGTCAAGGACATAAGCAAATATGTTGTTATAAGGCTAAAAAGAGCTGGATTGCTTAAAGAAAAATTAGCAGGTCTTGTCAAAAAATGGATTAAAAAAATGTTTATGTGAATAACATGGACATTGACTTCGACAAAATGATTGATAACTACTTAAGGAGAGAATACAAGAAAAAAGAAATAGGAAAATATAGACCTTCTGAGATAGTTAGCTGTCTTAGGAAAGTTTGGTTTTCTTATCTTTATCCAAAGGAAATTTCGAAAGAAGTCATTAGAATATTTGAAGCAGGAAATATTCTTCACGACTTCATCGCGAAAGTATTAAAAAGTGAAAAGAATCCAGAGGTAGAACTTTTAATGAGCGAGGTCCCAATAGAAATAAAAAAAGATGATTTTACAATATTTGGGAAGATCGATGATTTAATTTTAATAAGGATAGGAGATAGAAAAGCATTAGTAGAAGTTAAATCATGCAAGGAACTCCCAGAGTCACCAAAGATGATGAACATACAACAGATACAACTTTATATGGATAGTGTTAAAGTTTATGAAGGATATTTACTCTATGTAGAAAAGAATACTTTAAAAACAAGGGCGTTTAAAATAAATTATAATAAAGAAATAGTAGATGCGTTAATGGAAAAATTTGATACTTTACATAAATGCTTAAAAAATAACGTTCCTCCAATTCCAGAAGGTAAAATTTTTAAAAATTTAAACTACCTATGTAAAAATTGTGAATGGAAGAACGAATGCGATAGCTTGGGCCGGTAACTCAGCCTGGTAGAGTGACAGTCTTATAGGGCTTCCTACTAGGAAAACTGTAAGTCGTGGGTTCGAATCCCACCCGGCCCACATGACTTCAAATTTAGAAAGAGTAATTTACTATCTAAACTTAGCAAAGGAAAATATAAAGGAATATCCTGAAAGAAGCAGAAGATATGTTGAAATAGCAAGAAAAATCGCGATGAGAAAGAATGTTAAAATAAAGAAATTGAAATTTAAATTTTGCAAAAAGTGTAATTCATATTTAGTTCCTGGATATAATATGAAAGTTGAGATAGACAAAAACAAAAAAATTATTAAATATATATGTCTTCATTGTAAAAATGAAAGAAAATTAAGATATAAGTGAATTAAGATGTAAGTGATAAAATGATATATGAAGTTGACCAGCAAAAATTAATTTTAGCAACGGCTGAAAAACTAAAGGAAATAAAAGAAATAAAACCTCCTAACTGGATTTACTTTGTCAAGTCTGGATCACATAGGGAAAGATTAATAGAGGATCCCGAAAACTTTTGGTATATAAGAGCTGCATCTATACTAAGAAAATGTATAAATCCTATTGGTACTTCTAGATTAAGAAAAATTTATGGCGATAAAAAGAGAAGAGGGTCCGCTCCAGAAAAGCACAGAAGGGCTGGAGGATCTATAATTAGAAAAATCCTCCAACAGCTTGAAGCTGCAAACTTGGTTGAAAAATATAAGGTAGAAAAAAGAGTACTTGGTAGAAAGATAACTAAAAAGGGTCTGGCTCTTCTGAACTCTGTAGCAAAGGAAATAAAAGAAGAAATGAAAAAGGAAAGGGAAAAGAATGAATGAAACTGAAGAATATAAAAGCGCATATAGGAAAAAAATTAAGGAACTTTTAGAAAAGAAAAAGAAAGAAGAGGAAGTTAAGAAATTTCTAGCAAGGATTTTAGATGGGGAAGCTTATGAAAGATTAATGAACGTTAAAATTTCAAATTATGAACTTTATAATAATGTTGCAAATAATTTAATTTATCTTTATCAAAAAGTAGGAAGAAAGATTACGGAGAAAGAGCTACTATCTCTCTTAGAAGCTTTAACGAAAAGGAATGAAGGAGAAATAAAATTTTATAGGAAATAAAAGAGAAAAAAGAAATGAAAGGAAATAAAAGAGAAAATGTTGATTACTATGAGCAAAAAAACTCCTGAAAAGAAAGCTAGGCTAAGGAAAGCTAGAAGAAAAGCTAGGCCTGTCCCGCTATTCGTGAGGATAAAAACTGGTAGAAAAGTTATGACTACTCCTGCCAGAAGACACTGGAGAGAAAAAAAGCTTAAAATAAGAGATTAATTGGTGTGAATATGGAAAGAATATATACCTTCAACTTAAAAGAAGCTTATAAAAAACCTAGAACCAAAAGAGGAAGATACGCTATTCAACTATTAAAAAAACTTATAGCTAGGCACACTAAGACAAAAAACATAAAAATAGAAAATTCTCTCAACAATTATCTGCTAAAAAATTATAAACTACCAAAAAAGAAAATAAAGGTAAAGATTGTTTTCGATGAAAAAGGAGCTATCGCTAGCTTAGCTACGTAAAAATGATTTTATGATATACAAAGCTTCTATATACGGCAATCCATTCATCGGACTCTTTATAAAATCCAACGAAAAAATATGCTTAGTAGGGCCTTCTACTAGCGAAAAAATAATCAAAATTATCGAAAACTTCGCAATTCCAATAAAAATTTCAATAGCCGAGTCTGACCTAATCGGACTATTCTGCTCAATGAACTCACATTGTATTATATTAGATAGATTAACAAAAGATGAAGAATTAAATGATATAAAAAATAAAATTAAAGAAATTGGGATAGACATGAATGTTTATAGAATGAAGACTAACTTCTCTCCAGGAAATAACATTTGTATAAATGACTTCGGGGGAATGGTAAACTATAAAATGGATAAAAGAGAAATTAAAGAAATTGAGGAAAATTCAAATGTAGAAATTTTCCCAAGACGTATAAATGGTTTCTCAACTATTGGAAGTACAATATTCACAACAAATAAATTTTTTATAGCTCACCCAAAAATAACTACTGAAGAATTCAACGATGTGAAAAAAATATTAAAAGTAAATGGTTATGCAGGTACATTGAATTCAGGTTTCCCATTTCCATCTGCCGCAATAGCTGGAAATACTAAAGGATGTATCGTTGGAAATTTAACAACTGGATTTGAAATTTATAGATTGAATGAATTTTGGTGATAAAATGGATATAAATGTGAAGCTTGAAGATTTTCAGAAAATAGATATGAGGGTTGGGAAAATAAAGGAAGTAAAAGATATAGAGGGAAGTAAAAATTTATACCATCTTATAATAGATTTGGGGGATAAAGAATATAATTCAGTTGCTGGAATAGCAAACGCATATAAGAAAGAAGAACTTATCGGGAAAAAAGTAATAGTAATAACAAACCTTGAACCAAGAAAAATAAGAGGGATTTTGTCAAATTGTATGATCCTCGCTGCTGTAGATAATGATAAAATATCATTACTTACTATTGATAAAGACTTAAACGTTGGATCAAAAATATTTTGAGGTGATATTATGAAAAAAGAAGATGAGAAAAGGATTAGAGAATTAGCTGCCGAAGCTGAATTCCACCAAACTCAAGCTAATGAAATAAGAAATCAAATAATTGCTTTACAAAATATAGAAAATGAAATATCTAGGAGTGAGGAGGCTATAAAAAATTTGAAGGAAGGTAACGTTTCCTTATTTTCAATAGGGTCTGGAATTTTCGTAAGAAGTACTCTCAAAAACGTCGATAAAGTTCTAGTTAACGTGGGCCACAATGTCATTGTTGAAAAAACAATAGACGATTCCTTAGCTTTTTTAGATGAAAGAAAAAAAGAAATAGCCGAAGCTAAAGGAGAATTATTAAAACAAATTGGTATAATTTCAGAAAGGCTAAAAAGCATAGATAAGGAAGCAAGAGAAATAATTCAAAAAGAAAGGAAAGAGGGAAAGAAATAATGTTTAATATTTTAAAAGAAAAAATCTCAAATTTCATTTCAAATTTAAGAAAAAAAGAAGAAGGAGAGGAAAAGAAAGAGATAAAAAAAGAGGGGGAGGGGAAGGAGAAAGAAGGAAAATTTCAGCCATCGTTAACTACAAAAATAAAAGGGGTGATTTTTAAAGAGATAACTATAAGCAAAAAAGATGTAGAAAAGATATTGGAAGACTTTAAATTCCAATTAATAGAAGCTGACGTTGCTTATGAAGTAGCCGAGGAGTTAGTGAATGATATAGAAAAAAGAATCGTCGGAAAATCAATAGATTATAAAAATTTTGATACATTTATTAAAGAAGAGATAAAAGCTTCTTTGATGAGGGTCGTGTCCCAAGAAGAGTTCAATCTAATGGAATATATTAACAAAATAAAAGAAAGGCCGGTAAAGATTTTGTTCGTAGGTCCGAACGGACATGGAAAGACTACTACGATAGCGAAAATTGCATACTTATTGAAAAATAAAGGTATTTCTTGTGTTATTTCTGCAAGTGATACTTTTAGGGCTGCTGCCATCGAACAAACTTCTGAGCATGCGAATAGAATAAATGTTCCAGTAATCAAAAGTTTCTATGGAGCTGACCCTACTTCAGTTGCGTTTGATAGCGTAAAACATGCAGAATCAAAAAAAATAGATGTTGTGCTGATCGATACTGCTGGAAGACAGGAAACTAATAAAAATTTAATAGAAGAAATGAAAAAAATGGACAGAGTAATAAAGCCCCATTTAAAAATATTAGTTGGGGAATCTATAGTCGGAAATGCAATCATAAATCAAATTAAAGAATTTCATGAAGCTATAGAACTTGATGGTGTAATTCTTACTAAAGTTGACTGCGATTCAAAAGGGGGTGTTGTTTTGTCGATCAAAAAAACTACTAACTTACCAATCCTGTACGTCGGCACTGGGCAAAATTACGAGGACTTAGTGGAATTTGATGAAAACTTTCTACTATCTAAGATAATAGAATAGCCAAGATAATAGAATAGTAGAGTAGATAATAGAATAAATGAATAAAAAATAGCGAAATGAATTTCTATTCTTCAAGTTCTATCGCAGAAATTATTTCGTCTATTTCAGCTTTTTGCTTTTCAAGTAATTTTTTTATTTTCTCTATTCTTTTCCTCTGATAATCTATCATTTTATATTTTCTAATTGCTCTATTAAAATGTTCCAAATTCAGCGTAAATACTTCTTCTTTATCCATTTCTTTAGCTATGTCACTAAGGATCTCCCCTAAAAATTCGTTTGCTGCTATTTTCACTTCGGCTCTGATTTGATGAGGCTTAGATAAATTTTCTTTTATTATTTTTACAACCCTCGCTGTGGGAAATGGGAGCTTCTCTTCTTCCTCTGGTGGTATTTCTTTTTCTTCAGTTTCTCCTGTTTCTGTAGACTCTATTTTCTCTGCTTCTTCGTCCATTTTATCACAAAGGGATAAAAGAGATAAAATCAAAATTTAAAAAACTATCTTTTCAAAAACTTAAATCTAAAAACTCAACTGAATATTTTTAAAACTTTATTTTAAAACTTTACATTTGTCAAAACGTGAGAGAATGGATGAAGAGGAAGAAGAACTTGAAGGAGAGGAAGAGGAAGACGAGGAAGAATGGGAGGAAGAAGAATGGGGAGAAGACATAGGAGAGGAAGAGGAAGAAGAATGGGAGGAAGAATAAAAGAAGAATAAAAAGTTTTACTGTGCTTTCTCGATGATCCTAAGTTGTTTCTTTCTTCCTTTAAAGAAAAACACTACTAGGATAACTATCATCCCTAGTAATGGCAGCAAAACTAAAGTCCAATCTATAGATTGTTTCTTTGTATCAATAAGTTGTCTTGCATACATAATGTAAGATAGCGAATCGAGATATCTCCCCTCAGAAGCATAGCTAGATGCTTTACCTAGAAGAGATTGCAAGTAAATAGTTTCTTTGCTTTCTCCTTCATTTTTTATTTTTTCGTCCAATAATTTCTTTGTAGAATTTAAACTATCTTCGTAATTTTTCCTAATTTTTTCTATTTCTCTTTCTGCATTTTTAATATTTGCCTCTACCTTAGAATAAATTTCTCTTAAAGTGTCAAAATCTTCGATGCTTACTTTCTTAAGTTTTTCGTATCTTTCCTTGAAACTCTGTAGATCTTCAATAAGCCTTTCAGTTTCGCTTACTTTCAATTCGGTATAGTAGACTAATCTTGTCGGTGAGCTATTAGAAATAGTGAATGCCTTCTCAAATTTATCTTTTACATTCTTCCATTTATCTGTTATTTTGTTTATATCCTTAGTAAAGCTAATTATAGTTAATTTGAAATTTTCTTCTATATTTTTCTTCTCTTTATCCAACGTTTTTAACTCTTCACTTACATTTTCGAATATTTTTGACACTTCGCTATAATTCTTATCTCCTACAAAATGCGGAATTTTTTTCAGATTTTCGTCCATAATTTCTATTTTCGTTATAAGTTCTGTGAAATTAGCATTAGAGACTTTACCGTGATCAAAAAAGTAGGATTTTAGATTACTTAAATTTTTTAATAATTTTTCCTGCTGCTTATAAATTTCATTATCTAAAGATTTAGCGTAAATTTGTTTCTCAAGATTTTTCAAGCTAGAGATTGCTTCGCTAGTTTTATTCTCAGCTAATAGCTTTTTAGTAAAGTTTAATGTATTATAAAATTCTTTTTTCATTTTTGAAAATTCAACATAAATTTCTGGATAATTCGAAAAAACATCAACTTCATAAGTACTATTTCCAATCTTCTCTAACTCTCTTATCTTTTCGTTGATGCTTTCCATTTGAATTCTTATGTTCTTTTCCTTATCTATTTTTTCTCTTGCAGATTTTATTTCTCTTAATGCACTAGAGTAATCCTTATACAATATATATGAATTTGCTCTTCCTATTATGCTAGAGATATTTATTCCGCTTTCTTCAGACTCATTAATCAACTGATCTATTAAGCTCTTCAAATAACTTTCTTTATTTTCAACTTCGTACGAAATTATGAATGTCTGGTAATCTTCTGTCAAAACGTCAACTTTCCACCTTACTACTGCGTATCCAGGATAATAATTAAACGCAAAACCCTTTGGTAAATTACCTGCTGAATCAACTACTAGGATGGAATTTTTTATTACATTTCCATCAATTTTTCTAACAATTTCTGCATCGTATATTTCTCCTACGTTACTTTTTACATTCAAAATATATTCTATTTTTTCTTTTCCATCGTAAGTTATTGAATGATTGCTATAAACAAAAGTAAATGGATCGTATTTTATGCAATTAATTGAAATTATCGATCTTCCGTTCATTTCTACTTCTACAAGCACTTCACCATCATAAACATAATTTTTAACTTCTTTATTATTTAAATAAGATTTACAGAAATCTCCGATAGTTTTTGTCTTATAGTACCCTTTTATTGGATAAATAGAAGATTCGATTGTAGATGAAATTGATTCTTCTATTTTATTTTCATAAAAGTTTATCTTTCTCTTTTCTTCGGAAGATTTCATTATTCGCTCCTTTGACTTTATTACAATTGAATATGTTTTTTCTGGGCTAATCCCATTGAAATAAATTTTTAGAACTTCTCTATCGCCATCATAAACACATCTTAAATCTGTGCTTAATTCGCTTAGATGATTTATAAATATCTTCTTTTTATTTTTAGGAAGTTCTATACTGAATGATTTATCTGTTCCGAACGAAAAATCATTGTTAATTTCTATAAAAGTAGTAACTTCTACTTCTTCATCCGCGTATGGGATATCAAAAATGTTCTTTACTTTTGCAGTTTTTGCTAGATATTCCTTGAATGCAAGAACTATGCTCGTGGATAACTTATCGTCTATATCGTTAAGAGTTGTTAAAATGTTTTTGTAATTTCCAATCGTTTTTTCTGGGACAAACTTTCCATCTTGCAAATATATATCATATTTATCTATTGACCTTTTATAACTAGTCACGTCCATTATTTCAGATACTAACTTTAGCTTTTCTGTAAGGTTTTTTCTCATTTCACTTAAATATCCATATTTCAAATCTGCAGAGGTGTAAATTGACTCTATTATACTATCAATTAGGGAAATTGATTCTTGAATTTCTTCAGCAGTTTTAAGATATCCTGCTCTTGCTTTCGTATTATTCAAAACTTCACTTTCAAAATAAGTATTTATGCCATCGATATTTGCTCTATATATTAAATTCTCTGTAAGTAGGAGTTTTCTGCTTAGCTGTTCTTTAAGATGTGCAATATATCTGTTATAATCTGTTAGCATGTTTTTAACTTCATTATAGTAATTAATCGCAGTTTTGTAATTCTTTATTTTGTCTCCCTTTGTGCTAGCCCGTAAAATTAATTCATCTGCTTTTGCTTTCTTTTCCGTTGCAACTTTTAACAAATTTGCATCAACTGTTCCTGATACTGTGTATCCATTTAATACTTCTTCAGCAGATCTTCTAGCTTCAACAACACTCTGGCTTAAAAGATCTATGATTTTATCAATTTGGGATTCTATCTCTATTTCTTTTAGAATTATGTCCTCTAACTCTTTATTTATCTCTTTTAATTTTACTATAGATTCTGCAACGTAATAATTATCCTGGATTTGGTAAATTATATCTACTTCGCCAATTTTATCTTTTATCCCTCCTATTCCATTTAGCCTTTCTTCAATTTTTGGAATTTCTAAATTAGGGATTAATATTTCTTCTTGAGCATATCTGCTTCTCACATCGCCAGATAAATCTTCATATGTAATTAAATGAATTTTTTCATTTTTCATTCTTTGGAGCTGTGATAAAGCATCTTCAAGTTTGTCATTTACATTCCTTCTTAGAGTACTATATTCATTCTTCATAGATTTAATTCCATTGTCCAAATCAATGTAAACAGAGTATAAATAAAGTGCTGCAGATGGAACATTGTTTATATATCTAGCAATATTACAATTTTCGATGTTGTAGTTATTTATTTCATCTGCTTCTCTAAGAAAAGAAGAAATTTTTCTTTCATTAAATGGTGGAGTATAATCTTCTTTAACCTTCATACCGAAAATTCTAAAGAAATCTTCCGTCCTCAAATAATAATTTTTCCCAAGCCCTGAATAATTTTCATGTCCTCCTCCCATGCAATATAATTCTCTTCTCTTTTTGTAAATTTCCGATAAAATTTTATTTAATCCCTTATTCGACTGAATTAATGGTTCGTTTACAGATTCTATTATTTCCTGCGCTTTAAGATCATAAACTAAAGATCCTGCTAAACATACGCTTAAACAGCCTATTTTAATTAAAGTAGGAGGATCGCAAACGCTCATCTTTATTAATTTCAAAGTTTCGTTTTCCTCCATCCCAATACAAACATCCCTAATTTCACTCGTCACCCTAAACAGAAGATCTTCTGACTCTCTTTTAACGTTTTCACTTGTTTTTTCAACCATAGAGAAAAATTTAGAAACCTCTGAAGCACTTGGAAAATCCGTAGGAAGCGCTGGTTGTTGAAAATCAATCTTATCAAGACAAAAATCTTTTACTGCAACTATTGGATGCTCCTTTTTAAGTTTATTATAACTTAAATCATAATCTTCATGAAAATAAATCTCTTCTTTATCGTAAATGCAAGCAGAAACAAATAAATTTATAGTAAATAGTA
>CAZFGC010000056.1:0-2566 GCA_964518285.1 Microcaldota archaeon | reverse complement strand
AAATGTGAAAGATATTACTTTATGGGAAGAAGAAAAGAAAGGCTGAAGTGGATAAGGAAGAAACAATAGCTAAATTGAATCGGTGGTAAAATGAGATTTGGTATAGAATTTGAGGCTGTCGGATATTTTAAAAAGAAATGTGAAAAATCTGGAAGAAGAAAAGAAATGGCAGTTGAAATTAGAAGGAAAAAAAGAAGAAAAATTGTTGAAATTTGGAGATGAAAAAATTAATATTGAAAGAAGAAAGAGAAAAATTAGTAAAGAAGAAGTAGAAAAGTGCAAAGCGATACTAGTAAAAATAAAAGAAACTCTGCAAACTTGGGAAAAAGAAAAAGAGCTAGGAGAATGGGGGCTTGGCTATAAACTAGAAAAAAATCAAAAAAATCAAAACCTTGAGAAGAAAAACTATGAAAAGAAAAACTATGAAAAATTCGAAAATGATTTAAAAAAGAAATGTATTTTTGCTCTTGTTGAAGATCTCTGCGGACGTAATAAAATTTTAGACATTTATATTCGCTATTCAATCCTTCCACTACTAGAAAAAATTGCAGAAGATGAATGTGCTTTTAAAGAAGACTTGGAAAAAAAGCTAGAAGAAATAAAATCTCAGCTCGACTTGTGAAAAATGTCCTCTCTGCAAACTTGAAAAAATTTTAAATTTCTTTCCATTTATAGTTATGGGTAAAATTCAGCAAACTCTTGTTATCATAAAACCTGATGGTCTTAAAAAATCACTAACCGGAAACATTTTATCCGTCCTCTCAGAAACTAGGCTAAAAATTGTCGGAGCTAAAGTCACTAGGGTAAGTAAAAGACTAGCAAAAAAACACTATAAGCACTTAAAAGACAAACCATTCTTCGATGAACTAATAAAATACATAACTGGAGAGCTACACGGAGAAAATAGAGTATTAGCTTTAGTTTACCATGGTGAGGACGCGATAGAGAAAGTGAAAAAATTGTGCGGAAATACAAATCCTGAAAAGGCGGATCCTACAACCATAAGAGGAAAATATGGGAGGATTTTATCCTCAGGGATATTCGAAAATGTAATTCATGCAAGCGAAAATGAAGAAGAAGCAGAAAGGGAAATTAAACTTTGGTTTAAGCCTGAAGAATTAGTGATTAGGATTTATCCAACTAAAAAGATAAAGAAAAGTAAAAGTGAATTAGTTTGGAAGTAAGATATCTAAGCTAGCAGAAATTAGACAAAAGGAAGAAAGATAAAGGTAAAATAAAGATTTTCTTTCCACTTTTTTCTTTAATGTCAAATTCTTTCGCTACTACTATTGCCTTATCTATTTTCTTTTTGTTCATATAAAACAATAAATTGTGGAGGTCATCAGAAGTTATGTCTCTTTTCCATTTACATTCCACTACGATTGGTCCTGTAAAGTCTATTTCATGTTTTTGTGGGTCTCTATAGAAATAAATTTTTTTCCCAATTTCTCTAAAAGTATTAATTAACTTATCACAGACAGAATTTTCAACCAACATGCTTTCATTGTAAGTTTCGGAAAGAGCATAAGAAATTGAAGAGCAAGAAGAATATATTTTTTGGGGTTTTCTAAAACTTTTTATCGTACTTCCTTCTATTGGTAAGATTTCAATTAAATAAGCATGATATAAATAAAATACATATTTCTTTACCGTGTCTTTGGATATTCCTAAAGCTTCACCAAGATGGGATGGCTTTACAATACTTCCACTTTCTCTTCCAATGTAATTCATTATATCATATAATTTATCTTTTTCTTCTACTGCGAATATTGCAGGAATATCCTCAAATACAATTTTGTCTATAGTTGTAGATTTTATGTATTTTTTTATTTCTTGATCTTTCTCTACATCTACTAATTCTGGAAAACTTCCTTTTTTAAGAAAGTCTATTATTTTATTTTCTCCAACTTTGTTCCATTTTAAATATGCTTTTTCGATAATATTTTCGTCTAAAGTTATTTTCTGAGTATCTATTTTTATTCCAGTTAACTTTAAGTATTCGTCAAATTGCCATGGGGGTAATTTATATTCCATTAACCTTCCAGCTAAACTTTCTTTCCCTTTGGTAATATGCAATGAAGAAGATCCGGAAATTACAAATCTTGCTTTGTTCAGATCGTGGTATTTTTTAAGAAGACCTGCCCATCCTTTGACTCTTCCAATTTCATCTAAAAATATTATTGGATTTTTTCCCCATTCGATAAATGTTTCTACTACTTTTTTTAAAGAATCGTAATTTGCAAATCTGTCCTCTTCAAATGAAAAGAAAAATTTATCATCTTCGAGCTCATTTCCTATTTGTTTTATTAATGTACTTTTTCCAACACACCTAATACCAGTGATGGCTACTATATACTTCTTTCTTCTAATTACCTCCTTAATTTCATAATATATATCTCTCTTAAAAGAAGGCACTTCAAACTTTTCCCCATCCATCCATGGATTATAACTTTTAATATCCTCAAGACTTGGAACTGCCATAAATTTTTAATAGCAAGAATTTAAAAAATTTGCTATTATAATAGCAAAAATTTAAAAAATAAAAGAAATTATTTTTTTTTTTTTT
>CAZFGC010000055.1:0-4400 GCA_964518285.1 Microcaldota archaeon | reverse complement strand
CTCTTACTTTTCGCATCCAGGTTTCTTTGGTTTTTACTTTTTTTCTAGTTTTTCCGGGGCGTGGTCCAAGAGTTCTTTTCTTTTTTTGCCTAGCTCTTCCAATAGCTCTTGAGACGCCTTTTTTTCTTTTTGCTATAATGTCTTTGCTTTTTATGAATTTTTTCAAGTCTTCACGAGTGTAGCATTCTTCTATTTCTTTAGCTTTTGCAGGGTTAATCCAAATTCTGCTAACTCCGACTCCAAGAATGTCAGCAGCTATTCTTTTTGCAGAATTTAATTTCATAATCCCACAAATTCACGATCTTACAAATTCATAAATTTACAAATTCAAAATTTTTATTTCTTCTTTTTCAGCAATTTCTTTTATTTCTTCTCTACTTTTTTTCCCAAGGCTTGAAGAGAGCCTAACTAAGAAATCATTTTTCTTTATTTCATCCATTTTTTCTAGGAGCTCTTTTTTAGATCTAATTAATATTTCTCTTTTACCACTAGGATGAAGGCCTCTTATACTTTTTTCAGTTCTATAGCCGATTTTTGGAACAGGACCTAAATAACTAATTTCAATTCTCTTTTTTGAGTCTATTCCTCTAGGACGTCTCCATCTGTCCTTTATCCTTTTTTTCCTTCCAAATCCCTGCGGAAAGAAATACGGCTTCTTTTCCCTTTTCTTTTTTATTTTTTCTTTAATTTTTTTAATTTCCTTCATTTTTTTAATTCCTTCCGCCTCCTTCATATTCAAATTCATTATATCATCCTTCTTTTCCATCTCCTTTTCCATCTTTTTTCCTTTTCCTTTTTCCCTTCCTTTTTTCTTTTTCTCTCTTTCTTCTTTTTCTCCCTTCTATTCTTCCCTCACCAAGTAAATTCCATCCTGAAATACTCTGGGATCTTTATGTCTTATTTTAGTAGCTTCTCTAATATTTGCTGCTGTTTGTCCAACATCGTAAGCATCGTTTCCGCTAACTATTATCTTATCTTTTTCGAATTTTATCTTCGTATCTCCGATAATTTTTGCTTTTCTTGGAACTTTCTCTCCTAGAAAATTTTTTATCAAAAGAGTATCTCCTTTTATTTCAAACGATATAGGAAAATGTGAGTACACTATTTGGAGCTTCTTTTCAAAACCTTCAGTGAGACCTTTTATACAAGATCTTATTATCGCTATAGTAGTATTAACATCCTTTTTTTCTCCAGAGACTTTAATAGAATTACCAGTGATTTCTACTTTTGCAGGGACATGTCTTTTTATTTTTCCATTGAATATTATATTTTTCCCTTCCAAAGACACTTTTATTTCGGACGGAATTGAAATCTCTTCTTCTATGATTTTTTTCATACGATCACAGAAAATTAATAGAAATATGCCAGCAACTTTCCACCAAGATTAAGTTTTTTACATTCTTTATTTGTCATAACTCCTTTTGGTGTGGTAATTATCAGTATCCCATGATCTCTACTTGGAAGATATCTTTTCTCGTATTCAACGATTTCGTCTTTCTTAACAGAAAATCTCGGAGATATTGCACCGCAGTTATTTATTCTATCAAAGTTTCTCACTATAAAATATCCTGACTTTTTATCGTCAACAAACTCAAATTCTTCAATGTAATTATTATTTTTTAATACAATGAGTACATTTTTTATTAACTTTGACGAAGGTATTTTACATTCTTTTTTTCCAGCCATTCTATGGACTTTTATAATATTTATAGCATCACTTAGTAAGCTCATTTTATCACCCAATACCTAGCTTTCACCAGTCTTTCTAAATCCAATATGCTCTCCAATTTCTCTGAAACATCTCCTACAAACGTACAAATTATATTTTCTAATTAATCCTTTTGCACTTCCACAAATTCTACATTTCCTCCTTCCTTTACCTCTTCTCTCTATCATTCGATCACAGTTACTCCAAATTTTTCTTTTAGAAAATTAATACATTCCTCTTTAGTAGGATAATGCTTCAATGGTATTTTTGATTTTTTTCTTCTTCTATATTTTACTCTAAATCCAGGCCTTGAAAAAGAAACACAAACATCAAATCCTAGCAAACCTATACTAGGATCGTATTTAGTGTTTGGAAGATAAATGTATTCCTTTATGCCAAATGAAAAATTTCCAAATTTATCGAACGAACTTCCATTTATCTTATTATCTACAGCAGCAAATGCTCTCTTCAAAAATTCTTCCGCATCTTTTTTTCTTAAAGTAACTTTTACCCCTATAGGTTCCCCCTTTTTAATTTTAAAAGTTGGTTCTCTTTTTCTAGCTTTAGTTAAACATGCTTTTCTTCCAGTAATCATTTCTACCATTTTCTTTGCTTTTTGTAATTTTTCACCACTTTCTCCAGCACCACAGTTAACCACTACTTTTTCTATCCTTAAATCCATAACTATCACGCGACTTCTGATATGGCTTTTGATATCGGAAAAACATATCTTTTGTGAGTAGTAATTTCAATTCCATCAGTGGTTATAGTTACAGTCTTCGTTTTTTCATCTACATTTTTTATAACCCCTTTATATCCTATCCATTTACCTCCAGTTATTAAGCATTGAGAATTTGGTTTTAAATTAATTTTTTCAATTACTTTTTTTTCAGGTATTGAAATTACCAACGAATCAAATATATTTGCATCATATTCTACGTTTCTCCCGTCATGCAGGGTTAAAATTATTTTATTTTTTTTACTTCTAGTTTTGTTCTCAACCCTGCAAACCTTTATAGAAGGTTCTTTACATTCTTCTATAGTATATTTTCCATACTTATTTATTAAAATCCTATAATGTTTGTCTCCTATCGAGACAACATCCATAAGCGCAACGGGATACTTTGGTTCTGTAACTATTTTTCCATCGACTTTCACAGTCCTGGAGTTTAAGATTTTTTTAATTTCTTTATTAGTTTTGTAAAATTTTCTTAGCACTAGTGAAATAGGCATTGAATTTTTTTTGCCAGGCAAAGGCCTAGTTAAAAACTTCTTTTCTTTTCTAGGAATATCATACAGCTTCGGTGCAGCATACCTCTTAAGATGCTTTGTTCCTCCTCTTTTTCCCATCAACTCACCTTATCTTTCATTTTTCCTTTCATTTTCTTTCCGAAAGTTCAGTTATTATTACATTTGATGGATCTATAGGGACTAGGATTTCTTGGCCCCTTGCTTTTTTCCTAGTAACTCCTTCTACGAATATTTTACATTTTTTTAAGTCAACTTTAACAATTCTTCCTTCTTTGCCTTTGAAGCTCCCTCTAACGATTTTTACTTTATCTCCTTTTCGAGCCCGTATAGATCTCTTTTTCATTTTTTCTCTTAGTTCTTTCGATAAATGTGAATGTAAGAATTTTCCTCTAGTGTGAAGAGGAGCAAAGATTCTTTTTTTCCTAGAAGTTCTAGCTCTCATCAAAACACCCTTCAGACAATACCCCAAGCTATTGCAGAAACTTTCGGGAATCTCTCTGCAACTTCTCTAGCGACAACCCCTTTTATCTCAGTTCCTTTCGGGACTCCTGACTCATCTATAAGCACGCATGCATTATCTTCAAAAGAATATCTCATTCCATTTACTCTTCTTATAGGTTTTTTTTGTCTAATTATCACTGCTCTTTCTACTTTCTTTACCATTTGCGCAGTACCCTTTTTAACACTTACTATAACAACATCTCCCACTCCTGCTTTTGGATATCTACCTCTTCTACTTTGTCTTCCAACACATCCTATTATTTGAACAACTTTTGCTCCAGAATTGTCATCACAGTTTAAGAAAGATCCAATAGTTAAAGCTTTTGGAACTTTTGAAGATATTGGTTTCATTTTTTACACCGCTGTAGCTGGTTTTAAAATTTCTACTATTGTAAATGCTTTTGTCCTACTTATTTTTCTACATTCAGCTATTTTCACAAGATCCCCTACCTTGGCATTTATGCAAGGAGGATTATGAGCATGGATCTTTGATCTCACTCTTTCATATCTTTCATACTTATAATCATATTTTACTCTAGGTATTTCTACTACAGCCGTTTTCATGTAAGTACTAACAACTTTTCCTTTGAAAGTTTTTTTCCTAGTTCTAAGAGACCCATGCCTAAAACAATTTTTATCATTGCATTCCAAACAAATCACCTTTCCTATCTTTTTCCATCTTCACCTCTTTCTTATCTTTCTTTCTTATCTTTCTTTTTTATCTTTCTTCAGGAGTACTAAGTATATCAGATCCGTTTATTAACTCACCATTTATTTCGAACATTGTATTTTTTTTCATTATTTTTGCAATTTTTTTGATTATTTTTCCTTTTCTTTCTACTTTTCTTTCTATGATGAAGTAAAATTTTTCTTCGTCAATTATCTCTCCTTCCAATCCTATTAAGTTCTTGCACGGTGAGTTTACTATTTTTACTTTTCT
>CAZFGC010000054.1:0-6364 GCA_964518285.1 Microcaldota archaeon | reverse complement strand
TGCTGAACCGCTCTTCCGATCTAGACCATTCAATGAAAAATCAGAACCAAGGCGTGCTGAAGAAATTTTTACAGAAGAGGTAGTGGAGAAAATTGAGAAATTGATGAAAAGTTTGAAAAAGTGGAGGAAAATTGGATCTAGAAAATAATTTATTGATAATTTTGATCTTAGTTTATCAAAATTGTTCTCACCCTTCTTATTACCAATTTTCACGTTGAATAATATGTCTCTTTTATAGCTTTTGTTGTAGTGGAGGTGGGAAACTTAACAGCAGAAGTTATTGTATTTTGATGTTATTTATATTCTAAAAATTTTGAAATATTTAAAATCTGAAAAATTATTTCACCCTAAATAGATAGCAATAAAAAATTTATTAATTTATCTACTATTAATCAATTTACTTGAGACCTCAATACATTTGGAAACTTCAATATGCGCGGGTGATTTTCTGAACTTACAAATTAGTAGAAAAATTGATTTATTTCTAGGAAATATTATTTGCTTTTTGCTGATGGCAATAGAGCTGGTTAGGAGAATAATGCCATTAAAGTATTTCGATACGAAAAATATAAAAAAAATATTGCTTATAAAGCCACTCGGTTTAGGAAGCGTAGTGCTCACAATGCCTTCCGTAAGCTATTTAAGAAAAAAATATAACGCTAAAATAGATTACCTTACATTTGAAAGTAATAGAGAATTAATAGAACTTGTAGGATTAATTGATGAAGTGATCGCTATAAGAGATTCAAGCATCGTTGAGATGCTTTTTGACACAGTAAGAGCGTTATACAAGATGTGGAGGGAAAAATACGATGTTGTAATTGATTTTGAATTTTTTCCAAATTATACTCTTATTTTGAGCTATCTAAGTGGTGCAAGGGTTAGAGTAGGATTCTATTTTGATGGTATGGGAATGAGAAGCATTACTCGAAGATACTTGCTAACGCATCGTAATTACTATAACTATTACAGACACGTTTCTGAAATGTTTTTGCATGCTGCTATGATTGTCGATAATAACGAGAGACTTGTTGACAAAGAAAAAATATACAATGAAATGGAAAAAATAAGAGATTCGGTAATTGCGAAGATAGGTACACAGATAAGTGAAATGTATAGAACGTGCAAAAAAGAAAATGTAAAACTGTTAATCTTAAACCCAAATACTGGTGAGTTAAATGCGAGTCTAAGAAAATGGCCAGTGGAAAATTGGATTGGACTTGTAAAAAAGTTAAATGAAGAAAATAAAAAAATGAAAATTTTGTTTATCGGAGGAAAGAAAGAAAGAAAGGACACTGAATTGCTGATTGAAGAAATTAAGAGCAAAGTGAAAGATCTTAAAGTAGATATTGAAAATCTAGCTGGAAACACGAGCGTAAAAGACCTTATTGCGCTGCTGAACATTGGAGATGTTTTAATAACAAATGATACGGGACCTATGCATTTATCAGCGCTATCTAAAATTTCAGTTATCGCTCTCTTTGGGCCTGAGACCCCTATTCTATTTGCTCCGTTATCAAAAAATTTACATGTCATATATCTTAATTTGTATTGCTCCCCTTGTGCAACAGTATTTAGTGGAAAGGTATCGGCATGTCAAAATAATTTATGTATGAAAGGCATTTCCGCTGCAGAAGTATTTAAAATTTATAAATCAATTGACGAAGGGAGTTAGAATGCAAAAAAACATAGACTGGCAGGACAGTATTTTTGCTATTATTTTATTTATCGCAACAGGAATAAACTTTATAACTGTTATGCAGTACAAACAACTACCTAGTCCCATTTACGGAGGGGATCATTATCACCACTTGGGAATAGTCTATCATATATTGTATGGAGGAGGGATATTTGAGCATCCGCAATTGTTGGGTGAACAACCTTGGGTTCCCCCGCTTTACCATTTGGTAGTAGCGACACTTTCGATAATTACTGGCCTAGAACCAGCCAAGGTGGGAGCGTATCTTACAACGATTTCTATCTTTTTTACAGCATTAATTGCATATATTTTTGGTAATATTCTATTTAAAGATAAATTATTTGGGTTAATTTTGGCGGTTACAGTATTAATTCTCATTAGTGGATTGTATTATATGAAATATACTGTTTTCGCGATGTACATAGTTATGCCGTTGTTTTTTTTGTCATTTTTCGTTTATTTGAAGAAGAAAGACATAACTTCAAGCATTTTCGTTGGATTGATGTTAGGAATTGCAGGACTAACGCACATGCAAGCTTACATAAGTGCGTTCGTGTTTCTGTTTGTTTTTTGTGTGTATAATTATCTTTTAAAATGGATAAGAATCGAAGGCAGGACAATACATATAGAAAATATAAAAAGCAGTATCGCAAACGATTGGATAAATTTGTTAGTTATCTTCGTCATCGGATTTGTCGTTTCATTACCATTTTGGTTTAAACCCTTATTCGTGTTTCGTGGTTCATCCTTCAATAAGCTACCTTATTATGGTTGGCCAGATTTTTCACAGACTTTTATACAGATTGCAGTAGCATTTTCTGACTTTACTAATAATTTCTTCGATATAAGAGCACTTGCTTCTGGAGACTACTTTCATTTCATATTTTCTGTTATTGCGCTGGGAGGTCTTGTAGCGTGCTTCAAAAGAAATGAAAAAACGATCGAAGAAGAATTCTTAAAAATAGGATCTATTTCATTGCTTGTCAGCATGTTTCATTATTTCATAACTATTCCTTTGCTAAAAGCGCACTTTGGACCAAATAGATTGATTGAAATGCATTTTTTTATCCCTCCATTACTTTTTACTTATGGATTAAAACGAATAAAAGAATTTATTCCAAGCTATTTTATATGGATAATGTTATTCATAAGCATGCTTTTTATGCTAGGCTACTTAAGCATACTATCACAGGTGGAAAAGGATCGATGGTATAGAGTCGGAAAAACAGAGCTTCCAAATTATATTTTGGAAGTTACAGATTGGATAAGAAATAATACAAACTTAAATGATGTATTCTTGACCACAAACGAAGACGGGTTTGTAGTTAATAGTTTTACAGGTAGGAAATTAGTTAGTTATAGGAGAACACATGTTGGACCATTCGTTGATATGAATAGAAGAGAACTAGATCAGGCAATAATCCTTTATGGAAATGATAGTACTACAATGTGTAAGCTATTGAGAAAGTACAATGCAAAATACCTCTTTTGGAATGTTAGATGGATTCAAAACGAGTTAATTTTTGACGAAGACGGAAGATTTATAAGTTACTACGACCCACTAATGATAGAGTATAGCGAAGAAAGAGAAAGAGAACTCATTAAAAATGGTGTGAAGTATATAAGGGATAAAGCATACATGGATCCCGCTTGGTATCCTTCATATCCCCTAGTCGATGTTTTAATCGCAGTTCCAAATTTGAATTATGCACAACCATGGAGTGACGAGTTTAACAAGCATATTAAACTTATCAAAGAGTTTAAGGAAGGAAATTTTATCGTAGCTAGAATTTATGAGATTGATTATTCCTCTTTTGAAGATTGTATTTTTTAATTGAATACCTTGCCAACGTTTGTAATGGCTCTGGTAATTTTATTGCAATTTTTTTTCTTTTCCTAAATTATCTTCTAGTACTTTGATTTTGTTTTTTCAGGAAATATCATTTAATTTACACAAACAATTTTCATAACAAAAATGCAAATATTAGAGAAATTATCATTGTTGTTATCCATACTGTAATGTTCCAAGAAATTATTTTTGAGCCGTCAAGTGGAGGGATGGGAAGAAGGTTGAAGAATGCGAGAAATCCATTCAATTTCATTCCTATCACACATATAGCCCTTACAATCTGTGCTAGTGAAAAATCAAAAACCTCTGCACCCACTAGCACAAAAAAGAATATACTAGCAAAAACTATGTTTACGGCTGGTCCAGCTAGCGAAATCATTCCATTCACACTACTCGGCAATCTTCTAGCAAAAATATAAACAGCCCCAACAGCTGCAAAAATAAATCCCATAAGACTAGTTAAAAACATTATTAAAATCCCAGTAGGCCATAAAACAAATCTTGATGGAATTCCAAATTTTTCAGCAGCATATTTATGCCCCATTTCATGCCCTATAAACCCTATCCCAACCGTGAAAAGGGAAATCAAAATCCCTGCAGAAATACTAGGAAAAAAACCCCTCCAAGCTATCGTAACTGCAATTACCATACAAAACATTGCTATTAAAATTTGTACAATTTCATCATCCATTTACTTCACCTTTAGCTTTTCACTAGCCAAAAATTTAGCCTTCGCATAACTAAACAAACCCTCATAGCTTGTAACCTCGCAAAAAACTATCTCCCTATTGAAAAGTTCTACTTTAATTACATTTCCAATTCTTCCATCATCTAAAGAAATTCCATTAAATCCTATAGCTATTTCTCCGTTCACTAAAATTTTATCTCCTTTTTTTACTCCTCTTACATAAGGATAAATTATTGTAAATATAACAGAAGCTCCTAGCGCAACTGCAAGATATTTTAGTAGAGAAATTAATCCTGCACCAAAGAATCCAAATGCAATTAAAGCTATTGCAGAAAAAAGAATTAAAATTTTTATGAACAAGAATATTAACAAAAAATCACCTGTAAATTCCGCTTACTCCTGCCTCAAACCTTTTTATTCTTTCCAAATGTTCTTTCGTTACAGTTGCTTTTATTACTTTCATTGCATGTTCGAAATCTTCCATCGTAACTTTATTTCTATCTTTTCTTATTGCATTCATTCCAGCTTCTCTGCATAAACCTTCTATATCAGCTCCACTGTATCCATCAGTTATTTCTGCTAGTTTGTTTAAATTAACGCTTTTATCTAAAGGCATTTTCTTTGTATGTACTTTAAATATTTCTAGCCTTGTTCTTTCATCAGGGAATGGAATTTCTATTATTTGATCAAACCTACCAGGTCTTAAAATTGCAGGATCTAAGATATCAGGACGATTTGTTGCTGCAAGGACAACTACATTTTTCAATTCTTCAAGACCGTCCATTTCAAGAAGTAATGTATTTAGCACTCTTTCACCAACTCTTGTTCCTTCGTCTTCCCCTCCCCTTACTGATGCGATAGCATCAATTTCGTCGATGAATATTATACATGGTGCAGACATCCTTGCTTTTCTGAAAAGTTCTCTAAGTGTCTTTTCACTTTCCCCAACGTATTTTGAATTGTGCAATAATATAGGTATTTCTCCACCAACAAATGTTGAATTTTCTGTTTCAACATCAAACATAATTTGCGGGTAACTTTTTCTTTTACTTTTTATTTTAATCCAACCAACTTCACTTTCTGCAATAAATTTTAATGTTTTATATATTTCAGTACTTTTGAATTCTCTTGTAGCATATTTTTCAATGTATTTCATCATTTTTCTAAATCTTAAAAGACCACATTTTGACCTTTTAGATATTACACTTTCGAAAAGACCTTCAGGCAATTCTTTATCATAACGTAAGTTCAAATATTCTTTTGTTTTTTTAAGTAAATTAGAGACATCCGGTATTAAATATCTAATATTTTCATACTTCTTTTTCTTCAATTTAATTTTTGTACCATGGATTAGAGAATGGAATTTTTTCATTTCCCTTTTTCCATAAATTACTATAAGATATGTTCCATTTTTAGTCTTCAAAATTTTATTTTTTATTCCAAAAATTGTAAGAAGCCAAGCTAATCCATATGCAAGCTTTTCGCTCATGGTGCAATATTCTATTCCTTTATCATCTATATATCCATCACCGAGATACGCTCCTTTTAAGAAAGAAGCAATACACTCTTTATTTGATTTGAAAATTATTGATGGTATAGTTATCGAGTGGCTTTTCTTTCCTCTTAAGCTTTGACCAAACATTTTTTCTAAGTAATGAACTAATGGAGTAGAATAAATTGAAATCCTGTCATTGTAGAAATTAATTCTTTTTTCTGGGACAAAAATCTTAAAGAGTTCTTTTATTCTATTTCTTATATCTTTTCTATTCGAACTAACAGCTATGCTTACTTCCTCTTTTGAAATGTTCCCTTCTGCTACAAAAAATCCGAGAAATTCTGCAAGTTCAGGTGTTAAATATTTTGGTAATTTTGTGATGGATTTTGAAGAAAATATCTTAACATACCAAAAATCTTCATCTTCTTTGCAAAGTCTTAAATGTTGATATTCAGGATACTCGATTTTATTTTTCTTGAATGTTTTTAGGATTTTTGGAACTGCAATAAAATCTCCAACTTCTAAATCTTCAGCTTTTATCCATTTAATTTTTCCATCTCTAAATGTTAAGAAAGGTTGATTTTTGGAAACAATTATTTTAGAATTATTGCTAAATTCTATTTCGTATGAATC
>CAZFGC010000053.1:0-3044 GCA_964518285.1 Microcaldota archaeon | reverse complement strand
AGAGATAAAGAAAGAATATTGACTCATTGCCATTCGAGTACTGTAGAGAAAATCCTGATAAATCTCTCGAATATAAAAAATTTTGAAGTTTACTGTACAGAAACTAGACCCTTGTTTCAAGGGAGAATAACAGCTAGAAATTTATCAAAATTTGTAAAAGTAAATCTTATCGTGGATTCAGCGGTAGGATATTTTATGAAAGATATTGATGTCGTAATAGTAGGAGCCGATGTTGTTACTGCAAGAGGTGCCCTTATCAATAAAATTGGAACTTCAACTATAGCTAATACTGCCAGGGATTATAATGTTCCATTTTATAGCGCTTGCGAGCTCTGGAAGTACGATCCTCGCTCTAAATATGGAGTGCAAAGATCTATAGAATTTAGAGACGAAAACGAAGTTTTACCTGAAGAAGAAAGAAAAAAAATGGGGAGAGTAAAAATTTTAAATCCTGCATTTGATATAACCGATGACAGATATATTAATGGATATATTTGTGAAAAAGGTGTTGTAACACCCTATGAATTCGTAAGATTTGCAGAAGAAAGATTAAAAGGAGATTAAAGTGAAAGATTAAAGTGATGAAATGAAAGGAAAAGTAAAAATTTTCGACGTAGAAACTGGAAAGTATATTGTTGTGCTGAATGAAGCAGAATCCACGGAGAATGATATCTTTTTATCTGATAGGGTACTTGTGAAATTTAAAGATAGGTCATTAACAGCAATAGTTGATACGACTCAAACCTTAGTTGGCAGAGGAGAGATAGGAGTATATACTGACATAAAGGATGCTCTAGGGTTAAAAGACGGAGATGAAATAGAAATATTAATTCAGCCTCTTCCTTCATCTCTCGAATCTATAAGAAAAAAAATGGATAGAGGAACTTTAACGAAAGAAGAAATAAACTCTATAGTTGAAGATGCTGCAAAAAATAGACTTAGCGAAGCTGAGATGGCATGCTTCATTTCTGCCGTACAAATAAATGGCCTTAATATTGAAGAAACCGTACATCTTACGAAAGCTCTTGTTGAAACTGGAGAAACTTTGAATTTAAATGTACATCCAATCGCTGATAAACACTGTGCTGGGGGAGTAGCTGGAAATAGAACGACTATGGTTATAGTTCCTATTCTTGCAGCTGCTGGTATTTATATTCCAAAAACATCTTCGCGTGCGATTACTAGTCCTGCTGGAACTGCGGACACTATGGAAGTACTTGCCCCAGTAACTTTTTCAATAGAAGAAATGAGAAGGATAGTAACTAAAGTAAAAGGTTGTATTGTATGGGGTGGAGGATTACATCTAGCTCCTGTAGATGATAAATTTATAAGAATTCGAAATTCTCTTCATTTAGACCCAAGGGGTCTTCTTTTGTCATCCATACTCGCAAAAAAGAAAGCAGTCGGAGCTGAGTATATAGTAGTAGATATTCCAATAGGTAGAGGTGCAAAAATTGAAGATGAATCTACAGGAAAAAGTCTTGCAAAAGATTTTATAGAAGTCGGGGAAAGATTAGGGATGAAAGTAAGATGTTTAATAACTAACGGAAGCGACCCTGTAGGGTTTGGCGTTGGACCTGCGCTGGAATGTAGAGATGTTCTAAACGTATTACAAGGAAAAGAACCTTACGAACTTCTGGAAAAAAGTGCTCTCCTTGCAGGAAATATTTTAGAAATGGTTGGAAAAGTCCCTCCAGGTAAGGGGACAGAATCCGCATTAAACATTATAAAAAGCGGCAAAGCATACGAAAAAATGCTCGAAATAATTGAAGAACAAGGTGGAAACCCAAGAATAAAAATTGATGATCTACCAATCGGAGAATATAGATATGAAGTAAGATCTAAAAGAGAAGGAAGAGTTTCCCATGTTAGTAACAGATTAATCTCAAAAATTGCAAGAGCTGCAGGTGCACCAAAAGATAAAGGTGCTGGTATTATATTACATTGTGAAGCAGGAGATAAAGTAAAAGAAAATGATATCCTCTTTGAAATTGTTTCAAGCAGTGAATCAAAGTTAACGTATGCGATAGAACTTCTTGATGAATATTTCCCAATAGAATTACAAAGAATAATAATTGGAAAAGTAGAATAAAACAGTGAACAAATTTACTTTATTTTTTCATGTAATTATTCTCCATTTATTCATTAAAATTCTTCATTAAAATTCTTGTTGGGAGGAAATGCTACTTTACTCGCATACTCAGTCATACTCTATTTTATTTAACTCTTTAATTATTTCTTCACAAACTCTTTGTGTTATTTCCTTCATTATCTCTCTTACAACTTCTTCTTTAAAACTTTCATCGTTTATCCCCAAAAGCTTACTACAAAAGTCTACACATTTTCTCATTTCTTCTAATATCTCTCCGCATTGCTCGTCAACCATATCAAAAATAAAACTTTCATCTCTATTTTTAATTACGTTCATAATATTTTCTCTTATCATTTCACAAATTTTGCTTTTGGCCTCCACTCTGTCTTGCGGAGGAAATTTGTCTATTTCTTTTCTAATTATTTCGTTCGTATCATTTCTTAAGTATTTCATATAAGGCTCGACATGCACTTTAAAAAAAGCTTTTGGAAACCTTTCGATTATAAATCTCTTTCTTTCTTCTTCGCTCATCCCTTTAATTTTCTTTATTTTCTCTAAGTAACTTCTCTCTAGCTTATATTTTGATATCTTAGGCATATTTTAATTATCAATTTTAGTATTTTAAATTTTTTCCTATAGTTTCCAACCCTAGGCCTCCAGCCTTCAGCGTAAAATTTTTATATATCTCTTGCTATATCTTTTTGGTGATTAAATGAACTTAAAAGGCACTCAAACAAAAGTTAAAAAGAGAGAAGAAAATTTGTTTAAAAAAATAACACCTCTTATCGAAGGGATCTTAATTTCTGCTACAGCGGTATTAGTGGTGTCGACAATTTTCAAATTGAAAACTGAGAGAAAAAGAAAAAGAGATCCATCAATAGAAGAAATATGGACTTTCTAAAATCTTTATTTATTTTTATTATTTACTGGGATGTACATATATCCTTCTCTT
>CAZFGC010000052.1:0-1663 GCA_964518285.1 Microcaldota archaeon | reverse complement strand
ATCTTGCAGATCTTTTCAATGTTTTTTATGAGAAATGTCATGTAATAAAATCAAGTGGGAAAATAAAAGAAGTTCGTAAGAAAATAGTACTTGCTTATTACATCGTTTTAAAGAAGTCATTAGAGTTAATGGGTATTAATGTACCGGAGAGGATGTAACTATTCGATGTAATTATTCGATAGTGATTATCCTGATTATCATTATCCTGATTATCCAATGATTTTGACTATTATCTGATGTCTATAATCTCACCATTTTTAGGAGCGATGGCATCGTAACCCTTTTCAGAGAGTTCTTTTGCAAAATCTTCACAAAATTCACCATGTACACAAATTATTTTTTCAGGATTTGCTTTTTCTATAAATTTCAAAATTTCGTTTCTGCCTGCATGTGCGCTTAGATGATGTACCTCTATAGGTATATCTACAGTAACGGGTTTCTTTTTAACTTTCCAGCTTTTCTTTAAATACATAGTTTGCGTATTTTGTAGATACCAGCCGTTTGTGTCTTTCACGCAGAATCCAGTAAATATAATCTTTCCAGCTTTCTTTTCTTCTTTAACTTCTTTGTCAAGTGCGAGGATATAATTTATAACTGGTCCACCTTCGCACATTCCCGCTGTAGAGAGTATTACACTAGGTTCGCTCAGTGGCTCTTTTTTATCAACTACTTCTCTTGCATTAGAAATAGCTTTTCTATAAACTATGTAATTCTTGATATATGGAGGATAATTAAGAAAAATTTTTGAAACTTCATTTCCCATGCCGTCAGAATAAACAGGAAGTTCGGTATCGTAATTAAAGAAAATTAATTCTAATTCTTGCATTCTCCCTACAGCAAAGCACGGAAAAATCACGTTTCCTCCTTCATTTAAAGTTTTATTTATTGAACTTAAAATTTCATTTTCGATCTTTTTTCTTGGTTTATGATCTAAGTAACTATAAGTGCATTCTATAATTAAAACGTCAACATCTTCAACGATTCTACCACCGTGTTGTAGTCTTGTTTCTTCAAGTTTGAAGTCTCCTGTATACACGATTTTTTTATTTTCACAGTTTAACTCTACTACAGAGCTTCCAGGAATGTGCCCCGCATCATGTAAAATAAATTTGAAATTGCCTATTTTCTGCTCAATTCCATATGGCAATAATATAAATTTTTTAAGTAAGTTCTCTATATCATGTATCCCAAAAGGTAAAGAAGGATCCACTTTTTTCGCATCTTTTATTAAAAGTTCGAGAATGGCTAAAGTAGGAGGTGTAGAAAAAAATACGCAGTCTTTTATTACGGGAGCATATCCACAATGATCTAAATGTCCATGCGTTATTATTGAAAAATCAACCTTAGTATTAATTTTCGGAAACCCAGTAGGATTTTCTTCATCCCTTACTTTAATTCCACAATCTAGAAGTAAATTTTTTTCTGAACTTACTAGTATCGCTGATCTACCAACTTCTCTTCCAGACCCAAAAACAGTAATTTTCATGACTGGTAGTCTTCACAAAATTTTTAATTCTTCTTCTTTTATTTTTGTAGTTAGAAAATTAGAAGATTAAATTAGAAGATTAGAAATTTAGAAATAGAAATTTAGAAATTTGAGCGTGGGAAATTGGATGAAGGAATTGATTTTTTAGACATTCTTGTTTTAGAAAATATTAAAGAA
>CAZFGC010000051.1:0-2373 GCA_964518285.1 Microcaldota archaeon | reverse complement strand
GGTAAAGAAAAAGCAAATGTGATAGTTAATAAGTTAATTTCGACTAAAGGTATAGATCTTACACAAAAAGATTTAAACGAAATAAAAAATATTTCAAGGTTAATTTTGAATTTAAAAAAGGAGAAAGAAAGAATAGAAACTTTCAACGATGCTTTAGTAAGGGAGGTAGCACCGAATTTATCAGAAGTTGGAGGGCCTAAAATTGCAGCAAAATTAATTGCAAAAGCAGGAGGGCTCAAAAGATTAGTTAATTTCCCGGCGAGCACGATTCAGGTCCTTGGAGCAGAAAAGGCATTATTCAAACATTTAAGAAAAAAGACAAAACCCCCAAAGCACGGAATTATTTTTCAGCACCCCGAGATAAGAGGTTCAAAAAAGGAGCTTAGAGGAAAAATAGCGAGATTACTTTCCGCAAAACTTTCAATTGCAGCAAAATTGGATTATTACAGCAAGAAATTCATTGGTAAAGAATTAAAAAAAGAATTGGAAGAAAAAATAAATAAGATAAAGAGTCAACAAAAGTGAGAAAGCAAAAGTGAGAAAATGGATTGTATTTTTTGTAAGATAGTTAATGGAGAGATAAGCGCAAAGAAAATTTACGAGAGTGATAGAGTTGTTTCTTTCTTAGACATTTCCCCAGCTAACAAAGGACACTCTTTAGTAATCACAAAAAGACATTATCAAACAATATTTGAAGTAGACGAAGAAGATTTAAAGGAATTGATAATAGCTATAAAGAAAATATCAAATGCGATAATGACAGTGACAGGTGCTTCTGGAATAAACATTTTATCAAACATTGGGGAGGACGCAGGACAGGTCATAAAACATCTTCACTTCCACATAATTCCTAGGTTCAAAGGTGACGGTATAGATTTTGAATATACACCAAAAAAATATGAAGGAGAAGAAATGGAAATTTTATGCAATAAAATAAGAAATGAGATTGAAAACAAATGATAAAAAAATGATAAAATAATGATAAAAAGAAAAAAGCAAAAATTAGATAAATTAGAAAAAATTAGATGAATTAGATAAAAAGCAAAAACTAAAAAGGACTAGCCTATTTTCATATCTCTATTTTTCTAATTTCTATCCTTCTTATAGGAGCTAATTTTTTCAATTTCAGCATGAGATCTTTTTGGATTACTCTGTTTACTATGTCTTTTATTAGCTTATCAAAATTAGTATTTTTTGAAATTTTCTCCAACTCTTCGTTTACTGTTTTTCTAGCAGCTGTCTCTACTGATGACGAAACTTTTGTATCAAAAAAAATCACATACTTAATTACAATGTTTTTTCCATCTACAGTAATTTTTGTAAGGTCTTCCACTAAACTTTTCCTTTTTCTAACCAATGTTGAAATGTAAGTTCTTAACATCTCCATACCTACAATTTCAGTGTAAGCATTTTTCCCGTCCACTTTGTTTATTTTAAAATTCAAATAAGTATAAACTTGAGATAAATTACCGGTAAGTTCGTCAAGTCTGATATCTATTCTTCTGCCAATTAAGCTTTTCTCGTCAGATGCAGGAATTTCAGCTATTAATTTTTCATCAAATACTTTTGGAGCATATACATTATACCATTCTTTTTTCCTTTCAGGCATATAATCACTTTACAATTAATTTTGCCTGTTCTGGATCATAGACCCAGTTAGCAGGTAAAATTTTTTTCCTTATGTAGTACTTTCCAATCCTTCTAATTTTAGATTCAATTTGCTGTAACCTAAGTCTATTATGTTTGTCAGACTTATGAACTTTTAAATGTTCCCTTAAATTAACAGCTTTCTTCATCAATTGCAAAAGATCAAATGGATAAGCAACTTTTCTCTTCTCTGATATTATCTCAGTTATACTTTTACCACATACTTCTTTTACGGATCCGATACCATATTTATCTCTTAAAATATTCCCTACAAGTGCTGGATTTTTTGTTTCATCCCATAGTTGTAAAACTAAACTTTCTATTTCTTCGCTGTCCGCTGAGACAGCTTTGGCTATTCTAGATGGTTTAATTTTTCTAGATCCTGACCTTCCTTTATCTCCTGAGAACATTCTTGCCATATTATCACAAAATAAAAAATTTTAAAACAGATTAGCGATCTGAGAGAAGATTTATAAAAAATTAAGATTTATAAATTTTGATTTTTCTAACGCCCTAACTCCTCTACTTTTAAGACAAAGGGACTACATATTAAACGATTATATAACCGACAATTATATAATCGATATTATATAATCGATGACTATATACTATAACTTAAGATATGAACAAGAAATAAAAGATGACACCTCCAAGTATTGCAAAAGCAAGTAAGAAATATTCCATATAAAGTGCAAAATATTTTGTAATGAATAAAAATGCTTTATT
>CAZFGC010000050.1:0-6141 GCA_964518285.1 Microcaldota archaeon | reverse complement strand
TAAGTAAATTTAATATAATAAAAATTTCCAAGAAAATTGCCCTGCTTTTCAAAATAAACACATTTTCACTCAAAATTAAAATAAAAAGGAAAATTTTTAAATTATTTTTGAAAAGGGGGAAAAATAAACTTTCTTAAACATTTTTTCTATTTAAAAATTCGGAAGAATAAAAAAATTAAACCTTTAAAAACTGTTTAAAAAATTCAAAAATAATAAACGATTTTACATTTCTCATTCGGACTTTTGTTTAAAAAGAGTAATTATTGTTTATTAGACAAAAACGATAGATATATTTAAATACCCACAAAATTTTTATGATCGGTGATTAAATGAAAAAAGAAATTGTTTTGTTTGCCATTCTGTGTCTGTTAGTGCTAAATGTTGCAATTGCACAAGCAGAAGGAATGGCAAACGAGACAAGGAATGGAGAAAATGGAGTAAATGAAGTAAGTGAGATAACAGATGAAATAACAAAAAATAAAGACGTAAACAACATAAGCGCTGCCGTAATAAGTGTGAGGTATGAGATAGTAAAACATGGATACGAAAGAACAATAGTAGCAATGAATAAAGTAATAGATTACTTCAAAAACAAGGGAAGAAACGTAAGCGTTCTAGAATCTCTAAAAGAGCAGTTTACTAGTGAGTTCAACAAGCTTTCTTCAATAACTGACCCTAGCATTTTTGGAAAGACAGTAGCAGAAATGCATAAGATTGCAGCTAACTTCAAAATGGAAACTGCTAAGTTATCAGCTCCACAAGAAATGGGAGAAATACGTAAATTAATAAATGCAGCAATCAGCGAAAACGAAACGCTAAAAGAAATAAAGACAAACATAACGCAAAAGAAATTACAATTATACAACAGAGTTTGCAGATTTAACTTTGAAAAAATCCAAGCATTCATAGAAAGATTGAGGGAAAGAAGAGGATTAGAAGATGTGACTACTGTGACTGCCACTGAAATAGATGAAATGCAAAATAAATTAAACGAAATGGAAGAAGCATGTACTTCCATTAACGAAAAAGTAGAAAAAGTAGAAAAAAGAGTAGAAGAAATAGATTACAAAATTAAGAATATAAGTAGAATTACAAAAGAAATAGAAGATAGATCAGCGATGATTGCTATGAAAATAAACAAAATGGCAGTCAAAAAAGCAATAGAAATAACATCAAAATTAGAAAACAGAGGTATGAATGTAAGCAGTGCAATTGAGAAATTAAACATCGTAAGTACAAAAATACAAAACATAACGAACAGTTGTGCTACAATAACTGAAGAAAATAGGATAACTTGCATCGAAGCCATCAAAGATGCAAATAGAGAAATGCAAAAAATAGGAAAGACCATTTCTGTTATAAGCAGAAAGAGATAGCAAGAAGAGAGGGAAAAATAAAAAATAACCAAAACGTAGTGAAAACATGAGAAATGAGAAATTTATAGCTATAACTTTAGTAGCATTTTTTATAATTTCTTTTTTGCTAGGATGTATAAGACAGAACTTACACAGTGGTGAAGATAAAAAAGTAGAAGAGACAGGTGTAACAACGAATGGAACTGTCGAATCGGTTGAACCGACTGAACCGGCTGAATCTGAAGACTATCAAGAAATAGAAACAGATGAAAGTGATTTTCCAGAAATCTATATACCAGAAATCGATGAAAGCGAAGGTGACTTTCCACTTCCAGTATAACTGTATATGTGTATCATTCTTTTTTGTTTTTTCTTTTTGCTTGTTTTTCTGCTCTCTTCTAGAAGCGAAAGATTTAAAAATCTTTTTTAGAAATATTTATAAAGGTTATCTAATCGGTGAATGATTGAAAAAAATAAAGAAGGAAAAAGAGAAAAGAGAGTCTTATTTTGTGGAAGGTGATAGAATGCAGGAAAGATGTCCAGAGTGTGGCAGCAAAAAGATTATAAGAGATTATGAGCATGGAGAACTTGTCTGCGGAGAATGCGGTTACATTGTAGCTGATATGCTCGTTGATACTGGTCCTGAATGGAGGGCTTTTGACAGTGAGCAAAAAGAAAGAAGGGCGAGAGGTGGTGCTCCTTTAAAATATAGTAAACCAGATAAGGGTCTTACAACTGAGATAGATCAATATAACAAAGATATTCGAGGAGTAAAATTATCCTCGAAAAAGCAGGCTTTATTTTATAGATTAAGGAAATGGCATAAAAGAACAAGTATATCTACTTCTATGGAAAGAAACCTTTCGATTGCATCTGGAGAATTAGAAAGAATATCCTCTTTGCTAGGACTGCAGGAGAGTATAAAAGAGCATGCTGCTCTCATCTATAGAAAGTGTGTAGAAGAAGGATTAATTAGAGGAAGGCTAATAGAAGCTGTAGTAGCAGCGGTAGTTTATGCAGTATGCAGAGAGTACGGTATACCAAGAACGCTAGAAGAAATTTCTGAAATTTCTGGAATCGAAAAGAAAGAAATTGGAAGAACTTATCGATTAATCATGCATGAACTTGGAATGAAAGTTCCTTTAACAGATCCTAAGGAATATGTTTCGAGATTTGTTTCAGCTCTTAAGTTAAGCGGAAAAACACAAGAACTTGCAATGAAAATATTGAAAAAGGCAATCGCAAAAGGGTTCTTAAGTGGGAGAGGTCCTACTGGAGTAGCTGCAGCCTGTGTGTATATCGCAAGCGCCATGGTGGGTGAAAAAAGAACACAAAAAGAAGTAGCACAAATTGCTGGAGTCACTGAAGTTACTATTAGAAATAGATACCGCGAACTCAAAGAACAATTACAATTGGATGTAGATTTATAACTTTTATCCTTATCTTTTTTACCTTGCCTTTTTTGCTTTTTTGCTTTTTTGCTGGCTTTTTTGCTGCCTCTTCGTTTATTTTTTAACTTTCTTATTCGCTATACTTTCTAAAATTTTTATATGTTCTTTTCTAAATCCTATATAAATTCCATCGATCTTTTGACCTATCCAAGTTCTTGTTTTTTCACCGTTTTTTAAGACTCCTAAATTTCTGGATACAACTTTCATCTTTAAAGAAGGGATCTCCATTCCATCGGCTGTTCCGAGTATTGTAAAAAAATTCCCTTTACCCTTCATTAGATTCAATTCTTCACTTTCGATATCTAAATGTGTGACTTTTGCCATTGCAAAATTTTTCAAATGAATGTATACGTTTGCATCTATCTTTTTTCCTTTCAAAAAAACTTTGGCTCTGATAGGTATTTTTCCTTCAGCAGGTCCTGTCATGGTAATCGTTTTTTATTTCGTTTTTCGCTTCGTCTATTGCTTCGCTACTTTCTGATTTTGAATTATTTTCTACTTCTAAAATCCTTCTCCTAACTGTTTCCTTAGAAACTCCTACTATCTTTGCTATTTCCTCCAATGTTTTTCCTTCTTTTCTTAAAGAGATTATTTTATCTACGTCTGTTTGTTTTTTTGGTCTCCCAAGTTTTTTCCCTTCCAAAACTGCTCTTCTAAGTCCTGCCTTCGTTCTTTGACTTATCATTTTTGCTTCTTGTTTTGCAATCCAGGCAAAAATTGGAATTAGGAGCTCGCCCATTTCTGTCGTTGTGTCTAGAAATGGCTCTTGATAACTTATGAATTTCACGTTCCAATCGTTAAGCTGAAGGAGATACTTAATATCGCTTAGACCTGCTCTGCTGAACCTGTCGTAACTCCAAACTAGAAGAACTTGAAACTTTCCCTTTCTTGCGTCTTCTAGCATTTGCTCGAAAACTTCCCTTTTTTTCTTCCCCGTCCCTGTAACTTGCTCTGTATACTCTTTATAAATTTCATAATTTCTAGCCTTGCAAAATTCTCGAAGTTGAATTAACTGATTTTCAGTGTCTTGCCCCTTATCCTCCGTTGATACCCTAGCGTAAATTGCGACTTTCATATAGAAAAGTAAGCAATTAAAAATTTTATTATTTAACTTTTAACTTTCTACTTTTAGTTTTAGCAGCCTTATTAAATCTTCATATAGTTTGTTCTTTTCAACTTTTTTCTCCTCTTCTCTTTTTTTCTTTTCTCTTTTTCTCTTAAGTTTTAATTTTTGTTTTAATTTTTTCATAATATTTTTCAAATTTCCAGGACTTCCAAAATAGCATACTGTAATATTCTTTGGGTCTTTTATCCCAGCCCTCTTTATGGCTTCGGATATTTGACGTGTTCCAGACGCTAAGAGTAAAATTTCTATTTTTAGATCTTTAGAAATATTTTCTTTGTTTTCGAAAGATTTTAGTGCGTTAAATACTGCGTAATTTAAAAATTCTTTACTTATAGATCCATCACAAATTTGGATATTTGGAATTTTTGACAGCCTTTCTATCAATTCATCTTTTGGCAGGGAACTTTCTGCATAGAACGAATAGATGAAATATTTGTGCTTCATGTTCCATCATCCTCAGTAACTTTCGTAGTCACTCAATCGCTCAGTCGTTCATAATCCTACTCCATAACCTCATCACAATTTCCTTATTTCCTACAACTTTCCAAAAGTTTTAATATTTCTTCTATTATCCTTTGCTTTGATGTTTCATCTGCTTTTATTTCTGCTCCTGCTGCTTCGCGATGACCTCCTCCTTCACCTCCAAATAGTTTTGCAATTTGCGCTGCTATCTCATTAACTTTAAACTCCCCGCCAATACATCTAAATTTTAAATCGCCGACTTCCCCAAATTCGAATATACATATAAAATCTCCTTTTCGTCCATCGCTCACTTCATCAGCAACTTCTGATAAAAATTTTCTGCAAGACTTTAATTCGCATAAAATTGCCTTTTTATTGCCTTGTATCTGATTAACGATGATGCTCTTTACATTTCCTATGGGTCTTTCCGTTTTTATGCTTTCTTCTACATCTTTAATTATCTTACTTCTAATTTTCGCCATCGCTTTGTATTCTTTTAATATTACATGGGAAAACAAATTTTCCCCCTGGATTATCTCATCTAAATTTCTGGAAAATAACATCGCCTCAAGCACTAGGTTTGCATCAAAAGACCTACCACATAAAGTAATTATATCTTCAAATTTTCTAGCTTTTTCTATTGTATAAGAAGCAACAACTTCCCTTATACTTTCATGTTGGGATTCGTCCTTGCAATCGCATAAACAACCTAATAACGCCCAGTCGTAGCTTTTTAGATCCTCATATAAATTAGCAAATTTATCAAAAATATCATAAGCCAGGACTGTGGCTGAATAGTGAAAAGGATTTTTTATATTTAAAAATCTTGAATTTAAATGTACACAATAGTCTATTTTTGATTCATCTATCTTTCTGTCTAAGGGTAAATCACAAGAAACTATAGTAGTAATGTTATCAGGAATTTGATTTGCTTTGTATTCTACTAGAGAACCGCAGGCTCTTCTATATAAAATCGGTATTTTAAGCGTATCTAAAATTTTATGAATTAAGAAAGCACTGCATATCCCATCGCCATCTCTATGATAAAGTAAAGCTACTCTATCACTTCGGCTTAAGGATTTGATAAAATCCACTGCTTCTTCTATGAGCTCACTACCCATCTTTTCGCTTATCTTTTTGGTATTCAAATCCTTCTTGTAGGGATGATGATCTATTATAAGTAATTTTTTAGCGTACTTCATGTATTTCTTTTAAAATCAAAATATAAAAACTTTGTTTCTAGAAATAAGTTATGGACCAAAAAGAAATATGGGATGAAATAGCAGAAGGTTGGGCTCATTTGAGAAATAAACCTGTGGACGAAGTCATTGAATTTGCAAACAAAGTATCGAATCGACCTGGAAAGATATTGGATATTGGGTGTGGTAATGGAAGAAATTTGGTTCCTTTCGCAAAGCTAAACTTTGAATGCTATGGCGTTGACTTTAGCAAAAATATGATAGAAATCGCTAGGAAAAAATTTGAACGATTAGGATTAAAGTGCGTTTTTCAAACTGCTCATGCTACGGACCTTCCCTTTAAAGATGAAAGTTTTGATTATGTGATATGTATTGCTGTATTACATCATCTAAAGAAAGCAGAATGTGAAAAAGCATTATCCGAGATAAGAAGAGTTCTCAAAAATAATGGAAAAGGTTTGCTGAGCGTATGGAATAAATATAGCCCTTTAAATTTTAGTTTAATCTTTAAAGATCGGAAGAGCGTCGTGTAGGGAAAGAGTGTAGAT
>CAZFGC010000049.1:0-6027 GCA_964518285.1 Microcaldota archaeon | reverse complement strand
TTTGACAATTTTCCTAGCAAGAATTTTGAGTTCTTCTTTTTTCATAAATTCTTTTAGACAAAATTAAAAAATCTTTTTCTAAATAGAAGTATGGACTATCATTACGAGAAGTTTGAATTTGGTGGAGCGAAGATAATTTGTGAAGAGAGAAAGTATCCATTGATATCTATTTTGGTAGCTAGCAAATACGGTTCAGCGTTTGAAAGTGAAAGAGATAAAGGGATAGCACATTTTATAGAGCATATGCTTTTCAAAGGAACAGAAAAGAGGACATCGTTTGATATTTCTTCTTCAATAGAAAAAGTTGGAGGGGAATTGAATGGTTTTACGCTTGATTTTTTGACAGCATATCATGTTACCATTCCAAAAAAACATTTTGAATTAGGTTGTGAAATTCTTTGTGACATGATAAGTAACCCCAAATTTGACGAAAGAGAGTTGGAAAAAGAAAAAAATGTTGTGTTAGAAGAATATAAGAGGCAAAAAGATACTCCTAACGTATACGTAATAAGGAAAGTAAAAGAAGCTCTTTACAAAAAACCCTTTTCTCTTCCAAGGGTTGGAAACGAAAAAACGATAAAAAGCTTTAACAAAATTAAAGTTTTATCAGGATTTAGTTTTTATTCCTTAAACAATTTAATTTTCTGTGTTGTGGGGAGTATTGATCCAAATGAAGCTTATGAAATAATAGTACGCAAAATAAAGGAGAATAATTTAGATAAAAAAAAGAGAAAAACCTTGAAAAGTCCATTTATAATTAAAGAAAATAGAAATTTTGTTGAGAAGAGGAGAGACTTGGCGCAGGCTCATTTAGGTATTGGCTTTCATGTTCCATCGGCCGATTCGAAAGAAAGATATGTCCCAGAGATAATAAATTGCATTTTAGGAGAAGGTATGAGTAGCAAGTTATTTCAGGAAATAAGAGAGAAAAGAGCACTTGCATATACGGCTCATTCTCATCTCCATCAAGAAAAAGGATACGGATTCATATCCGCGTACGTAGGGACCAGCAAAGAAAAATTGAAGGAGGCAAAGGAAGCATCTATTCAAGAAATAAAAAAATTGAGGAATATAACAAAAAAGGAATTCGAAGAAGCACAGGAAAATCTCATCGGGGGATACGTACTTGATGGTGAAGAAGCAATTAACGTAGCGACTAATTTAGCAGTAGAAGAAATAGCAGGAAACTTTGAGGAATATTATCGATACGAAGAGAAAATTAAAGAAATAAAATACGAAGAAGTAATAAATTATGCTAAAAAAATAAATAAAATCTCAACAGTAGTCTTGGTTTAACAACATAATATACAAAAATTCAACAAACATGATTAATATAATATTCATATTTGTTACAAACACGTAAATTTTAATAGCCTTTCCATTAAAAATTCAACAAACATGAAATATCAGATTTATACTAACACTTCACATCCCTTCTTCTTTACAAGCACCATATTTTCTATTCTAATACCAAAGTTTTTCGTGTAAATGGCAGGTTCTACGCAGATTATCATATTTTCCTTTAGTTTTTTCGGGATAGGCTCGTGCACTTCTAGTCCTATAGAATGTATTACAGAGTGGATCATTTTTTGTCCTAGTAATTTGTTAGAGATTTTTTGCAAGTCTTTTACTCTAGTTCCCGACTTTATTTTTTCTAGAATTTTTCTCCTCGCGCTGTCTACAACTTTATAAATTTCCTTAGCTTCTTTTGGAGCATTTTTCATTAGGAGGGTTCTGGTTATGTCAGTGCAGTAATTTTTGTAAGTGATTCCAAAATCGATTATTACGACATCGTTACTGCTTATTTTTCTTTTTCCAGGGGTGTGGTGAGGAAAAGAGGAATTTTTTCCAGATGCTACTATAGGAGGAAATGAAAGGGAGCAATTTTTTTCTTTGGCTAATTTTTCGATTTCTTTCGAAACTTCTTCTTCACTTTTTCCTACTAAATTTTCATTAATCTTTTTTTCTATCCAAGAAGTTATTTTACATGCTCTTTTGATTATTTTTATTTCATCATGGTTTTTTGTAGCCCTAATTTTGTGGAGTTTGTTTGAGAAGTCAACTAATTTAGAAATTTTGTTTATAAATTTGAACTCACTTACACTCATTTCATTAAAATTAGCAAAAGTCTTTTTTCCGAGATGATTTTTTAATATTTCTCTTAGATGTTTTCTATTTTCGTATTGGATGATCGCAAGCTGCTTCATATGCTTCACCGCGCGTTCATATTCCATCCTAGGTACGATCAAAATTTTTGGTATTATTTTTTTAGATGCTGCACTAGATACATCGCAAATTAGAAATGAGCCATCAAAAATTTTTCCAGTAAGATAAAGAAAATTTTTGTCATAACTTAAAAGCAATAGTTTCATAAAATCATCCACAAAATCATAATCATCCACAAAATCATCTATCCACAAAATCATCCAAAATAAATTTTTGTTTCTTTTCCAAATATGTCTGAGAGAATCTTTTCAATGGATGTAATATCGAACGGAAGCTTTAGCAAATTAGATCTTGGGATAACTACCTTTATTATCTCTTTACTTCCATAGACTTCACTAATACTGCTTAATTCTGCAGGGTTAATTAAGTCTTCTATCATTTTTTCTCGGCTCGAACCTAAATCTATTATTTTTATTTTCTTTCCGATAATTTCACTTATTTCCCTAGCGCCCCTTCCTTTGGTTCCGATTATCTTTTTTACTTCACCCTTCATAAGTAAAATACAGAAATCTTTGATTTCATAAACTGAAATTAGCTCACAATCTAAATCTTTAAATTTGTCATATAAATGCTTAGCTATCTTAAACTCCAAATTATTCTTCTTTGACCTTTCTTCGCAGCTTTTACACAGCACATTAGTCTTAAGACAAAAATCACAAAACGAAGTCTTCATAATAAAAATTCATCAAATTTAAAAATATATTAGAAAGTAGAATATGAGTTAGAAAGTAAAATAGAAAGTAAAATGTGTTAGAAAGTAAAATTTGTAAAGAAACAAAAGAGAGGACTACTTAGAAAGAACTATTGTTATTGTCGATACTTTTGATGGTTGCCCTGATTGTCCTGTTACTTCTTCTGTGGATGTTGAAATGCTCTTTATTTTTACTTCTTGTAGGAATTTGTTTCTTACTATTTCTGCGACATCTACGGCTCTGGATATTAATTTACCCCTTGCCTTTATTATTACTTCGTCACTCCCACTACTAAATTGAGTTACTACAGCCAATACATAAGGCATTACTCCTTTTTTTCCTATGTATACTACATTTTTTTCCTCTTCTGCCATTTTTTCACCTCCTGTTTGTCTTTATGTCTTATGTTATTACTGAACTTGTTAGAAACATAAAATTGTAATGATTTAAAAATTTATTGTTTGAAATTAAGCATTAAACCTTTAAAACTTTTAATTTTAAACTTTTTCATTCTTTTCTCACTCTTTTTATAATGTTAGCTAATTTTTCCCCTTGAATTAATCCGCTTTTTATTTCCTCTTCATAATCTTTAAGTCTTTTTTCTTCTATGATTCTTTCAGCCCATCTTAATTTGTTTTCTATTTTTCTGAAGAATTTCACTACTGCAACTATTGCATCCCTTTCATGTAAATTTATTTTCTTGATTTCTAACTTTTCTTGATACTTGCTTAGGAATTCATCAAATAGTTTTGCTTTTTCTAATGATGTGATTTCTCTATCTGGATAAAAAATTTTTGAATTGAAATAAGAAGCAACTTTTTTAACTAGAGGAGGAAGTTCTTTTACATCCGTTGAAACTACTACTGGTCTTCCAATTTTCTCTATTTCTTTTATCACTTCATTTTTTCCAGCTCTCCTCAAAGTCTTTATAAAGATTAAATTCTTGTTTAAGTCGAATATGGCAAGACCAACATTTGTACCAGGGTCGATACCCACTATGATTTTCATAAAATCATTGATTTAATAAAATAATTTAAAAAACATTTATGTGTTCTTTTTCAAGTCAAGGCTAATGAGCTTTGATCCGTTTTTGTCTCTAGTTATGCCAAGGGCAACTTCGGATCCGGACACAATTGCATCGTTGTGAGTAACTATTATGAATTGGGCATTTTGAGATAAAGATTTTATGAGTTGGGATAGTTTTTTACTATTTTCTTTGTCTAAAGCTGATTCAGCTTCGTCAAGAATATAGAAAGGAGAAGGTTTGAAGAAATGAATGGAAAATATAAATGCTAAAGTTAATAGTGCTTTTTCTCCACCGCTCATAGATTCTATACTACTTTCTTTTTTCCCTAGTTTCATTACTATGTCTAAACCCCCTTCAAAGGGATCTTCTTCATTTTCAAGTACTAAATTTCCTTCATTTCCAAATAAATTTTTTGTCATATTTTTGAAATTCTTATTAATTTCTTCATATGTCTTCATGAATATTTCTTTCTTTTTCATGTTAATTTCTTCTATTATTTTTAGAATTGAATTTTTCTCGTTAGTTAATGTATTCACTTTTTCTTTAATTTCGTTATAACTTCTTAATTTCTCATCATACAATTCTACGGCCCTTAAGTTAACGCTACCGATTTCGTTTAGTTCTTTTTCTATTTCGATAATTCTCCTTTCTATTTCCTCCCTACTTGCTTCTATTACTTCTATATCTTTGTAAAAATCAGCTTCATATTTCAAGTCAACTAATTTTTTCTGTGCTTCTTCCTTAAGGGTTGTATATCTTATTAGATCTTCTTTCAACTTTTCTATTTTTCTAGTATTTTTTCCTATTTCTATGTTATAGTTGTCGAAGTTTTCATTCATTTTTTTAAGTTCTGAATAAAGGTTTTCTAATATTTCGCTTTCACTTTTAATTTTTTCTTCTTTCACTTTTAGTTTTTTATCTATTTCTTTAATTTCATTTTCAATTTTATTTATTTCCTCGTTTATACTTTTGTTCTTATTTTTAATTTCATACTCTTCTGCTTCTAGCTTTTTTAGCCTTTCTTGTAGCATTATTCCTTCATTGCTTTTGAGCTTTGTTTCTATAGAAGAAAGTTCCGCCTTTAATTGTAATATATTTTGGTCTATTACACTTCTTTCTTTTTCATCTTCAGAGTTTTCTATAGCTATCCTAATTCTTTCTTTTTCTCCTTGCAAATCAAGTATTTTCCTTTCAATTTCCTCCAAGTCAGCTTCTTTTTCTACAATAGAATAATCGAAGATTCTATCTATACTTTCAATTTCTATTTCAATTTCTTTCTTTCTTATTTCGTATTCCGCTGATATCCTCCTTATGTTAGATTCCATTTCCTTTATTTCATACAATCTATCCAGCAAGAGTTTTCTTCTTTCCTTTTTCTTTTCTAAGTCCTCTTCATCCAGTCTCTGTGGTATCACTTTTACAGGAACACCGCCAGTTATTACTCCAGAATTTTCCATTAGAGTCCCTTGTAAACTTACCGCTCTAGAAGTCATGCTTTTTAGTACATCATCATTTTCAGTCACCAAAGTATCTCCAAAAACATATTCAAATACATTCTTGAATTTTTTATCAAAAGAAATCAAATCTATAGCTCTCCCCAAAACTCCTTTCTTGTTTTCGTTTGTAGGCTTTGTGCTTTCACATATTACATCTAGAGGAATAAAAGTTGCCCTTCCAAGATTTTTCTCTCTCAAATATTTTACTATTTGGATAGCTGTTTCTTTGTCATCTACAACTATATAATGTAATCTATTACCCCCGGCCACAGATATAGCTAAAGCATATTCTTCTTTAGTTGAATAAAGGTCAGCTACCCTACCATACACTTTGAATTTCTTTTTTATTTCGTTTAGCAGGAACAGAGATTTTTCATCGGCCTTTGATAAAATGACCTTTTCGCTTAGCTTCAAAATTTCATTGTCGAGTTGTTTTATTTCCTCATTTATTCTTTTTTCTTCATCAAAGAAAGAGTCTTTTTTTCTTTTAATTTCTTCTAGGTTTTTTTCTATTTTTTTTAGTTCTTCTAACAGCTCATTTTTTCTTTTCTTTTTTTCAGCTAGTTCTTTTTCAGTACCGCTTACT
>CAZFGC010000048.1:0-4911 GCA_964518285.1 Microcaldota archaeon | reverse complement strand
AAATGACCTTGCAAAAATATATGAAGTAAACTTAGATAAAATTATAATTCACGAAGTAAGCGAATAAATGAATAAGTAAGCGAATAAGGAATAAGTGGTGATGTAATGAAAGTGTTGAAGTTTGGAGGGAGTAGCGTTGCTGGAGCAAATCAAATAAAGCAAGTTACAGAAATAATTAGGAAGAGAACTAGACCTGAAGATATAATCGTAGTATCTGCGCTAGGAAAAGATAAAGAAAGAGACGTAAAAGTAACAGATCTTCTCATTCAGCTCTTTGAAGCTGTATCGAAAAATAGATGTTATAAAAGCATATATGAAAAAGTCCTACGACGCCATTATTCAGTGATAGATTCGCTTGAATTAAAGAGAGAAATTATAGCCCAGGAAGTCCGGGAGTTGCAAATGGCTTTGAATGAGAAGAAAAGTAAAAACAAGTGGTGTGATCAAATAGTTTCATTTGGAGAAAGAATGGCAACAAAAATCATTGCAGCTTACCTAAATAAAAATGGGATTAAAGCGTCACCATACAATTCGTACGATTTAGGCTTACTGACAGATTCAAATTTTGGCAATGCAAAACCATTGCCAGATGTATATAAAAGGATAAAAGAAAATGTAAAATCTATCAAAGGATCCTTAATAGTTGTTACCGGATTTATCGGAAAAGACTTGGATGGGGACATAACGACGTTGGGAAGAGGAGGTTCTGATTATACTGCAGCAATTTTTGCAGCAGCTTTGGATGCAGAAGCATTAGAGATATGGACAGATGTGAGTGGAATAAAGACCACGGATCCAAAAATAGTGAGGAATGCAAAAACTATAGGAGAAATTTCTTACGAAGAGGCTAAAGAATTGTCGTACTATGGTGCGAAGTTACACCCAAAAACAATTTTACCAGCGATGAAGAAAAATATACCTGTTTACATATTTAATACATTTGATCCTGAAGGACCTTATACAAAAATTACTAATCGCAGAGTCCGCAGCGAAGGGATAGTGAAAGGAATAATGCATTCAAAAGGAAATTATGTAATTACAATTAGCTCTCCAAAGATGATAGACGAGTCAGGATATTTAGCTAAAGTTTTTGATATTTTTGGAAATAATAAAATATCTGTAGACTTAGTTTCAACAGCTGAGTCCAAAATTTCTGTAACGGTAAGAGGTCAAAATTCAGATGGGCTAAAAAAAGTAATTAGAGAATTAAAAAAGATAGATGAAGAAGTGAAGGTTTCTGTAGATAAAAATAAATCTGTAATATTCGTTGTAGGAGAAGGAATGAAACATGTTCCTGGAGTTGCAGGCAAAATTTTCAGTGCTATGGGAAGAGAAAATATAAACATTGAGCTAATCTCTCAGGGAGCTTCGGAGATAAATATAAGTTTTGTAGTAGATGATAAAGATGCTGAGAAAGCAGTGAAAGTTCTTCATAGAGAATATTTTGAACAGAACGAAGAGCTGATTCGATGAGGGTAGGAACAGCTGAACTACCACTTCATTATGGAGAGTGTCCGAAGTGGCTTTTCCGGAGGATGGTAAAGCTTGGGAGGCTGATTTTTCTAGCGATCGAAAGAGATTATGGAGTGAATGAGTTTTTGAGGAGGGTTTCGGATCCGTTTTGGTTTCAAGCTTTAGGTTGTGTTTTGGGTTTTGACTGGCATTCTTCTGGAGTTACAACTACTGTTTGCGGGGCCCTTAAAGAAGCACTGAAGCCTGAAGATGGATTAGTTGTGCTAGGTGGAAAAGGAAAAATATCTAGAAAAACACCCGAAGAAATAGAAAAAGTTTGTGAAATTTGGAATTTTTCAAGTTCGAAGGTAGAGTCTTTGATTTATGCAAGCAGGATGTCAGCAAAAGTTGATAATTCAGTTTTGCAAGACGGGTACCAGCTTTATCATCATACATTCTTTTTGACGGATAAAGGGAGGTGGGCTGTTGTTCAGCAAGGAATGAATGAAGAAAAAAATTACGCAAGAAGATATCATTGGATAGACGAGAAGGTAAGAAGTTTTGTTAATGAGCCCCATGCAGCAATTTGCTGTGATAATAAAGAAGAAAAAGTTTTGAACATGGTTGCGAAAGAAAGTGAAGGAGCGAGGAAAGCTAGTGTCGAAATTGCTAGAGAAAGAGGAAGCATTAAATCCTTGAGAAATATTCCTCAGACAACGCTATTAGAATACGGAATAAAAATGCCTAGGGAACACTTTATAGAAATTGGGCTTTACAAAAAGCTTACAGAACTTAGCGAATTCCAGCCTAGAAATTATGAAGAACTTGTTTCCTTTAAAGGAGTTGGTCCGAAAACGATTAGAGCTTTGGCTCTTTTGAGTGATCTTATTTACGGGGAAAAACCTAGCTGGAGGGACCCAGTGAAATATTCTTTTGCACACGGAGGAAAAGATGGAACCCCTTACCCTGTTAATAGAAAAATTTATGACGAGTCAATAGAGATTTTAAAAAACGCAATCGAAGAAGCAAAGATAGGAAATTACGAAAAAACCCTAGCAATAAAAAGATTAAAAAACTATTTGCAAACTATTTGAACTATGCAAATAGACGACTATGAAAAACTACGAAAAACTACTGGTAATTATATGAAGGTGATTATATGAAAGTGGTAGTATCTGAGGGAAAAATATCAAAAACAGTTGAAGTTCCGAAAGAAAAAGAAGTATTTTTATATGGAATGAAAATAGGAGATATTTTTGATGGATCTGTAATAGGAATAAACAAGAAGCTTAAGATAGTTGGTGGAAGCGACAAAGACGGATTTCCAATGAGAGCAGACGTTGAAGGAACTAGGAAAGTCAAAATTTTGATAAGAGACGGACCTGGAGCAAGAAAACAAAAGGGAAGAAGAAAAACAGTTAGAGGAAACACAATTGATGATACAATATCTCAAATAAATGTAGTTGTAGTGGAGGCTGAAGAAAACAAATGAATAAAAATAAAAGATGATTTCATGCAACCAGAATTGAACATCGGTTTGTTTGGTCATGTAGATCATGGAAAAACTACCCTTTGTGAAAGTATAACAGGAACTTGGACAGATACGCATAGCATCGAAGTAAAAAGAGGAATAACTATAAAATTGGGATATGCAGATTTTTCTATAAGAAAATGCGAAAGCTGCAACTTTTACACCACTAGTGAAAAATGCGAACGGTGCTCTGGCCCAACAAAATTCTTGAGAAAAATTTCATTCGTAGATGCACCCGGGCATGAAAGTTTAATGACTACTGCAATAGCTAGCGCAAATATAATTGATGGTGCAATTTTAGTTATTGCGGCTAACGAGCCCTGCCCCCAACCTCAAACAAAAGAACATTTAATGGTCCTCGAAACACTTAACATAAAAAACATAGTCATAGCGCAAACTAAAATAGACCTAGTAGAAAAAAGTCAAGCTCTGAAAAACTACGAAGAAATCAAAAAATTCCTCAGCGGAACGATCTACGAAAAAACACCAATAATTCCTGTTAGCGCATTTTTCAAGCTAAACATAAACTACCTCCTCGAAGCTATAGAAAAAAACATCCCCACGCCCCCCAGGCATCTAGAAAAAACCCCTCTAATGTATATAGCTAGATCTTTTGATGTTAATAAGCCAGGAACACCTGTAGAAAAGCTACTGGGAGGAGTAGTGGGCGGGTCTTTAATCTGTGGTAAATTTTCAGTCGGAGACGAGATAGAAATTTCCCCTCCTATAGTAAAAAACAACAAAGAAATACATTTGAAATCTAAAATAAATTCACTCTTTTCCGGTAAGGAAAAATTAGAAGAAGCAAAGCCAGGAGGATTAATAGCTATAGGAACTTCGCTAGATCCTTCTCTAACGAGAGCAGATTCTTTAGTAGGTCATATAGTTTCAACTGAAGAAATAAAACCAGTAGATGAAATAACTTTTAGTTATAATCTTTTTGATAGGGTAGATTTTGAAAACGAGAAGTTTGATATGAATGAAATGTTAGTAATTTGTGCTGGGACAGCAGTAAATTTGTCTACGATAACAAATATCAAGAAAGATGTGCTAACAGTAAAGCTTAAAAGACCTATGTGTGTAATAACTAATAAGATAGCAATTCTAAGGAAAGTTGGACAAAGATGGAGATTATGTGGAACTGGTGAAGTGGTGATGGAATGAAAAGATTCTTTAAAAAATATGATAGAAAGAAAGAATTTGATATAAACCGTTTTGTGATGGATTTTAGAAAATTAAAGGAAGAAGATAGGGAAAAGATATATACAGACCCTAATTTGTTAAAACGTGTAAGAAAAATATTGTATAAGGGCATGAAAAAATGCCTGAAAAATTAGAAAAATTTGAAAAATTGGAAAAATGGGAAAAGAAAGAAGTAGGACGTGAGAAGGTAGAAGAAGAATTGACGAAAGAAGAATTGAAGAAAAGAGTAGAAAATATTTTTAGAACAAAAAGTGAAATGATTGAGTTAATTGATAAAGAGATAAACCAATTCGAAGAACCGCAAATTGGGAAATTGGAGAAAATTTATTTTGAAGTTTTAAAGCATGTAAATTCTGATAATAGAAGTGACTTCTACAAATTTTTTACAGAATCTAAAAAGGGTAGGAAATTAATAAAGGAAGCTTCAAAGATATTGCTTAACATAATTCTTAAAGAAAAAATTCATAACTTAAAAGAAGACGAAAAAGCACTATTTAATCCATTCATTCATCCAGCAGTAGTTTTTCCATCATCTTTTGAAAAAAGTGAAAAATACTATAAAGTTATAAGGAAAAATGCCGAAAGATATGTAAAACTTGGAGGAGACCACCGGAAAGCATTTAAATATATAGATAAAATTTCAGAGTCTACTAATATTTTGATAAGAGAAGTATTTTCAAAAAGTTTCGAACTTTCTGCTAGTGGCGAAGTACCAAATATCGCGA
>CAZFGC010000047.1:0-5354 GCA_964518285.1 Microcaldota archaeon | reverse complement strand
GATGTTGGGCTTCTTCAGATAATAGTTTATTCTATTATTTTTTATAGTATTGCGTGGCTTCCGATAATTTTCAAAGAATCGAAGTACAAACAAACAATTCCTTCGTTATTGGTTTTGCTAGTTATTCCAGCTTATTTAATTTTTTCTAGTGCTGCAGGGCAAGTTTTTGATTTAATGATAATTCCAATTTGCTTGTTAACGGTTTTTATTGTCTATTTGTGCGATGACTGGAAAATAAAAATAACTAAAGAAGAGGAGCTTGTGGCTGAAGAAAAAAGGGGAATTTTTGGACTTCCAGGAATAGTTGATCTTAGTGTAGCAGCTGGCCCTTCTTCACTAGATGAAGTAGGAAATTATGAAGAAACAAAGAAAGAAATTAAAGAATCAATAATGATGCCATTAAAATATAGAGAAATTGAAATCATTTATGGAATTAGGCCTCCTAAGGGAATCCTTCTCTTCGGACCTCCTGGCTGCGGAAAAACTCTTTTAATGAGCGCCTTGGCAAAAGAGCTAAAAATCCCATTTTACTATGTAAAATGCAGCGAAATTCTAAGCTCTTGGTACGGGGAAAGCGAAAAAAATGTAAGCGAGCTCTTCGCAAACGCTAGAAAAAATCAACCCTGCATACTTTTCATAGATGAAATTGACGCTATTGGAAAAAAAAGAGAGCTCTACATCTCTGATGAAACAACCCCTCGTGTGCTAAGCGCTCTTCTACAGGAAATGGATGGGCTAAAAGAAAAAGATAATATAATAGTTGTTGCAGCTACAAATGTTCCTCACCTCCTTGACCGAGCTCTCCTAAGACCCGGAAGGTTTGATAAAATAATTTACATGCCAGCCCCTGATGAAAAAGGAAGAAAAGAAATCCTAGAAATTTACTTGAAAAAACTCCCAAAAGAAGAAATCGACCTCGACCTACTAGCCAAAAAAACAGAAAGGTTCACTGGCGCAGACTTGGCAAACCTCGTGACAGAAGCTGCTAGAAAAGCAGCTAGCGAAACAAAAGGAAAAATCGTCCCCCTCAGAACAATCCACTTTACAGAAGTCCTAAGCTCAATAAAACCAAGTGTAACCTATGAAATGCTAGAGGAATATGAAAAATTCAGGACAGACTTTGAAAGAAGAGGAATAAGAGTTGCACATGAAGTTACTGAGGAAATAAAAATAAAGTTTGATGATATTGCGAACCTTGAAGATGTTAAAAGAACATTAAAAGAAGCGATAGAGCTTCCACTTTTCCATGAAGAAGAAATGAAAAAGCTAAAAGTGAGGCCTGCAAAAGGTATTTTGATGTTTGGTCCTCCAGGATGTGGGAAGACAATGCTTGCCAAAGCTGCAAGTAATGAATTAAAAGCTACATTTATTTATCTTACACCTGCAGATATAAGTAGGGTTGGATATGCGGGAGCTGCACAGCTCATTAGAGAAACATTTTATAGAGCAAGGGAGAATGCACCAAGCATAATTTTTATAGATGAAATAGATGCGATAGCTCCTGATAGGTCTTTTTACCCAGCAAACGAGGAGATTGTGGCACAACTTTTACAAGAAATTGATGGGTTAAAAGAATTGAAAAATGTGATTTTAATTGGTGCAACGAACCGGCCTGAAATAATTGACAAGGCTCTCTTAAGGCCGGGAAGATTTGACAAGCTAGTTTTCGTTTCGACACCAGATGAAAATGGAAGAAAAGAAATTTTCAAAAAGAATCTAGAAGGGGTAAGGGGTTCTGAAAATATAGATTATAACCTTCTAGCAGAAAAAAGCGAGGGATTTAGCGGAGCAGACATATCATCAATTTGCCAAGAAGTAAAACTTGAATATCTCAGAAAAAAAATAAAAGGACAAGAAGAACCCATAACAACTGAAGATGTACTACAATTCTTATACCAAAGAACCCCAAGCGTTACAATTAATATGTTAAAGAGTTACCTCAAATTTGTAAAAGAATTCGGCCAAAGAAGATAAAATATAAAAACAAAAAACAAAAAAATAACAAAAAAATATATAAAAAAAAACAAAAAAACAAAAAAACCAACATAACAAATCAAACAAATCAAATAGCAAGGCAGTAAATACAAAAGTAAATACAAAAACATAAATAAAATGAAAAATAACAAACAGCAAAAACATAAAACAAAAAACATAAAACAAAAAAATGCAACACGAAATGTGCATTAGTTCCAATCATAATAAACCAGGTCAATAAAACAAGTCGATCCTAACAAAAAATCAAAAAATAACACAAAAAAATAACCAAGTCAAAATTCAACAAGAAATGAAAACTTTTTCACAAAGCTGTTAATTTTAATCTTCAATTTATAAAAAAAAATTTATACAAAATAGAAATATTTAAATACCCTATGCTGAGAAGGTTTCAATTTCCCCTTTAGGGGATAAAATATAGAGGTGAGAGATTGCAAAGTTTGAGCGCGAAGCGAATCGCAGCTGCAACAGCAGGTGCGATTTTGTTGGGGGCTTCGCTGTTTGCTGCAGCACCACCTATCACCATAGGGAATACCGAAATTATTAACCAGAATGGTAAACCTGTGGTGAAGGTTGTTGTTGGTAGCAACGCGAAGATCACTGACGGAATCGCAGCCGCAAACATTGCCGCTGTGATAGGAAGCCTAGCATATGGTCAAAAGACAATAAGCGCAGTTCTACAAGGAGAAGCAACATGTACAGTTGGCGGAGCAGGAGAAGGAACATGCCCTGTAAGCGATGAAAAAGTAAAACTAGAGATTAACGTCCCAGGAACACAAGTCGTGGCCGGAGCATACGGATTCAGAACTTACATATACGGTTACGTGGACAATGATGTAAGGACTGAAGATGATCAAAGCAAAACTGATGACACTGCTCTCGAAATAACAGCAGATCAATTTTCAGCTTTTGCTGAAAAAACAAGCAGTGTAGCAACTGTAAGTGGGTCATTCAAAATCAAAGAAAAAGCATATACAAAAACTGATCAATTAGCGCAGTATGATACAGCAACAGGGAAATATAAGGTCACTCCAAGTGAATTAAAGTATATAATATCATTTGACCATGATACGTGGGGAGGATTACCTGTATGTACAAAAGAAGAAGTTATGGAATCAGGAACATATACTACTTCTGCTGCGCTAGAAGGGAATTGTACCCCACAAGATACATATCTACTAGAAAGACAGAGATTGAAAATAAAATTCCTTGGAGAAGATTGGGTAATAACGGATATGACAGCTAATGGGTCAATCAAACTCGCAAAAGAAAGTACACCTGCAACTGTTGTGAAAGTTGGAGAAAATATATCCTCCGGAGCATACACAGTAAAACTTGCGTCAATTACAATTCCTACAGACAGTTACCCAAATGGTCAAGCAGTAATTGAAATTTATGATGCTACAGGAACGAAGGTAAAAGATGCAGTACTTGATCCTGCACAACCTTCGCATGAAATAACATTACCAAACGGAGATAAAATTACAATTAAGATATACAAACAATCTTCAGCTCTCGACCCTGCAAGTAGATGGTCTGAGCTTGCTGTGATCTCGCAGGAAATTGAGCTAAAGGATGGTAAGGTATCGACTGATTCAAGCAATCCAAATTACAATTGGACTGCGTCACTTGGTTGGGCTAAATATAAATCAGGAAGTGGAATCGAGAATGTGTTAAAGAATATAACACTTACAAGAGAAAGCATGCCCGAACTGAGTGAAGGTGGAGCAATAGATATAATAGGAGAACCTGCACTTTATCAACTATCCTTGGCAGGATTAACATTAACAGATGCAAACTATCAAAGTTTAACAATGACTATCGGAAAAACAAGAACATCTACATACTATGAAAGTGAAGAGGCAACATCAACAACAAGCATCGGAGAAACAAAAGATTTAGTATGTCTAACATCTGATAAAAAGGCATTCGTATCCAGCGAAATAAAAAGTGGAGATAACAGATACAAAGTATGCTATAGCTTAGATGAGGGAGTGCCATTCATGCAGGAAAAACCAGACAAAGGATTAGTAGCTGTATTAGACGAATTCGGTAGCCCAGAGTTAATAGATACTGGCGATGAAAACTTAAATATAAATGTATTTAATGGAAGTGCATGGGAACTAAAAGCAGTCTACAACAGTAGTGTCTCAGGAAACACATTGTATGCGAGAAGTATAGATAATTCCGCCGGCAATGTATACTACTCTTTCAAACTCGCACCAGCTGTAGAAGGAGTTGAAGCTAAATCTAATGAAACAAAACTATTTAGACTTTACAACGCAACAGGGAGTCAGCTTGCAAATTTAACAGGAGTAAACGATGACCATTATGCATTATACAACGAGGGTGAATTATGGGTAATAAACAAAAGCTACATACCATCAACTGCACCACAACCATGGGTATTTGAGAATGCATCCTTAACATTCTATATCCCAGACACAGGATACTATAAAACAAAGATAAACATTACAAGAAGCGATGGGAATATCATAATAACAGAATATGCTGATAAATCGACAGGAACTAGCTTACCAATTTACACAAAAGTAAAGGCAGATGGATCTTCAGTGACATTTAAATCTCTCGCAGACAGCGAATCAAAAGTAACTGTCAATTATTACACTGCAGCTGGAGGATTATCTGGTAATGTAGATAGAGAAGTTGGATATGTTAACCAACGTGGTTCTAAATTGGTTTCAAGAGGAGCTAGCGAAATAGTATTTAAAATCGCAGAAAAAACTGGAGAATTACAATACTGGCTTAAGGGTACTGGAATAACAATTGGTGCAGGAGTTAGTGAAGTAACGTTAAAAGAAGGAGAAACTACAACAGTAGGTGACATTACAATAAAAGTTAAAGATATTTCACAAACAGTAGGTGCGTGCAGTGTAGCAGAAGGAACCTGCACTGTTGACACAACTGGATTAAAAGCAATGCTTGATACAGGAAAAGCGAGTGAGACCGTAGCCGTTCCTTACAAGTTTGCTCCAACTGATAGGTTGGTAGTACTTGATAAGGAAGCTCCAACAACAGAAAACTTAATTCTGGTTGGAGGTCCTATGGTCAACTCATTAACAGCACAAGCGATACAAGGAAAGGACATAGTATTCGACAAACCAGGAGTCAAATACGCACAAGAAGTAGAAACTGGTAAAATAATAGTAGCTGGTTACACAGCAGAAGACACAATTGATGCAGCTGCAGACTTCATAGCAGCTCTACTCGCAAAGGCCTAAAGGCCTTTGTTCTTTCTTTTTTTATTTTTCTCATTCTTCTTTTAGTTTTTTCCAATTCATTTTTTATTTTTCCTTTTCGTTTTGATTACTTCTTTTGGATCTTTATTTTTGATTATTTTT
>CAZFGC010000046.1:0-1781 GCA_964518285.1 Microcaldota archaeon | reverse complement strand
TGTGTTATTAAAAATAATAACCAAATATTGGAAATAATTGGTTTAGGCAGTTGTGTTGCTGTAATTTTATATGATAAAATAAACAAAATATATGCTATGGCACATATAATGCTTCCTTCAAGCCATCAAGCTAAAGGTAATGTAAACTTAAAAAAATTCGCAGATACAGGTATTAGGATGATGTTAGAAGATATGAAGAAATTAGGTGGAAAATTTTTTGAAGCAATTATTGTTGGAGGAGCTTGTCTTTTTGAATCACAAATTCAAGATCCAATAATGAGAATAGGCGAAAGAAATATTGAAGCAGTAAAAGAAGTTTTACAAAAAGAAAGAATTCCTATAGTTAAAGAAGATGTTGGTGGTAATTTTGGCAGAACTGTAAGTTTTGATACATCTAATTGTATAGTTTATGTAAAATCACAAAAATATGGATTAAAACAATTGTGAACCAAAGAATATTGCTTATAGATAATGATTCCTTTACTCAAAGTTTGATTAAAGATGTATTTGTAAATGAAAGATATGATGTTGTTATTGCATCTACTGGTATAGAAGGTCTCAAGAAGGTATATTCTGATTATCCATCATTAGTATTAGTTAATTACAAATTGCCTGATATAAATGGTTTAGAAATTGTTAAAGAAATAAGAAAGAATCCTTTGCTTTCTCACCTTCCGATTGTTATGATTATAGATCTCGAAGTTCCTTCAATTGAAAACCAAATTTATCAAGTTGGTGTAAATGACTGTATTAAAAAACCAATTAGTAGTACAGTTTTACTTTTAGAAGTTCGTAGTTTGTTAATGAAAAGAACAGAATTGGTTTCCAATATTACTCCTACACTAAATCTTCCTGGAAGTTATGTTTTGCAGAAAGAAATTGAAGAGAAATTAGAAAAGCAAGAAAAATTTGGTATTTTATATTGTGAAATTTCAAACTTTGAGTATTATAATGAAATTTATGGTTCTCAAAAAAGTGAAGAGGTTATAAAATTTACTTTTAATATTTTTAGACAAAGTATTACTTATCCTTCTTCTAAAATTTTTCATATTACAACAAACAGTTTTTGTATACTTTGTTTGCCTGAGAATGTTTCTTTGATTGGTAATAGAGTAGTTGAGAGTTTTAATAAGGGAATATTAAATTATTATTCAAAAGAAGATGAAGAGAGGGGTTGTCTTGTTATAAAAGAACAAAATGGTAATTTGAAAAATTTGCCACTTATGAATATATGTGTTGTTGGTGCTTCTAATGTAGAAACGCCATTTAGTAACTATGGTGAGGTTGCTAAAGTGATGTTTGAACTTATAAACTATGCTAAAAGATTTTCTCAAAGTATATTTATAATGAACAGAAGAAAAAGAGTTTAAACTCCCTTAAAATTTTCATTCTTTTATAAGTTCCAAAATGCCCCTTGGACCGACGCGGGGTCGGATTTCACTTGAGAAATCAAGGAGAAAGCTTAGATTCAGAAATGAGTTTTTCAGCATGTTTTATTGCATCTTGTAAAGAAAAATATTTACCTCCGTCATAAAAAGAATCAGGGGTTACATTTAATATCCCCATTATTTGGATGTTTTTCATAAAAAGAGGATTAAGGAAGGTTATTTTTTAATGAGTTCTAAAACTTCCATTCTTGTTCGAAGATCTTTTAAAAAAATTCCACGAACACAGGAAGTTACAATCTTATGTCCCGGTTTTTTAACACCACGCATTGATAAACACAAATGTTCTGCTTCACAAACAACCATAACTCCTAACGGTTTTGCTTTTTGCATGAT
>CAZFGC010000045.1:0-2000 GCA_964518285.1 Microcaldota archaeon | reverse complement strand
ATTTTACGGAAAATATGTCTTTTCTAATATACCATCTAAAGTAAATTGCTTGATATACAATGATAAAGTTGCTATTATATTTTGGGTTGAAAATCCGATAGGGATAACGATAAAAGACGAAAAAATAAAAAAAGATTTTGAAAAATATTTTGATAGACATTTTAAAAGTGGGTGGAATGAATAAAGAAACGAATAAACTACTTATCTTTATTTGTATCTTCTTGATATCTTCATCTGTTATTTTAATTTTTTCTCTTTCTTCGAAAAATAAATTTACACTTATTCTTTCTCCAGATAATTCGGAAGAAAAATTTATTTCTTTAATCAATTCAGCTAACGATTCTATTTACGTAGAAAATTACTACTTTACCAATGAAAGAATTGCATTTTCTCTCGTAGCTGCGAAAAACAGAGGTGTGAAAGTATATGTATTAATCGAGGATAACGAAGGTGTTGACAAAATTTATAATCTTTTGAGAGAAAATGGGATAGATGTAAAAATAGATAAAAGAAATATTACAATTCACTCTAAGTTTATGGTAATAGATAAAAAAATAGCCATAATTGGATCACATAATTTAACAAAATATGCGATGGAGAGAAATAGAGAAGTTTCTATAGTAATAGAAAGCGAAGAAATTGCAAAGAAATTAATAGAGATATTTGAAAATGACTACAATCTAACTTAACGTTAAAGAAGAGAAGGGTAAAAATGAGGTAAAAAGTAAAGATTTATAAATAATTTCAATGAATATAGTTAGAGCAATTAGTCTAATTGTCACTTTTGTGACTAACTAATTGCTAATTAAAGGTGTGAAAATGGAAAAAGAAAGAAGAGAAAAAAGAAGAATGAAGGGCTTTTTTTCAAAGCCTGTAAAAGTTGGAGATGAAATAGATGTAAATATAGAAGCTGTCGGATCTAAAGGGGACGGCATAGCTAAAGTAAGTGGATTTGTAATCTTTGTCCCGAATGGAAAGATGGGTGATAATGTACATATAAGAATAACAAGAGTAGGAAAAAGATGTGCTGTAGGAGAAATTGTTGAATAAAAAGTTAAAAAAAATAAAAAGTTAAAAATTAGTTAAAAATTAAAATTAGTTAAAAACTAAATCCTAATTAAAGGTTTGGAGTTTATTCCTATTTTCCTAGTGTAATTTATGAAATAGCTAGAAGACCCTATGCAAATTACTTCTTTTGCTTTACTTTCTTTTATGTATTTCAATATTTCATAAAATCCTGCATGATCGCTTAGCGGAAATGCTTTAATATCAAATTTGTATTTCATAGCCCATCCCGTGACTAGTGCAAATGATGTATTTGAAAAATTAGAATTTTCGGTAGAATTTTTCATAGAATTAATTTCCTTCAATTCAAAAACACCTACAAAATCTTCGTATCTTTCATTTAAATCTCTAACGATTCTATTTAATTTTATATTTTCATCGTAGATTTTACATATTTTATCTATTTCTTCACTTACTATAGGAGTAATAGAATTTTCGTTCAAAAGTTTTATGACTTCTTGCGCTTTACCTACACTATAAGCTCCTATTATTACATTCTTTCCAAATTTTTTTTCTTTATCTATCCACTCAATTATTTCAGTTTCTATTTTCTCTTTATCTGGAAAATTGAATATTGGCTCAGAAAAAGTACAATCGATATATAATTTATCGCATTCTAATATCTCCCCTCCACTAACAGTAAATCCATCACGTAATTTGAAATCACCAGTATAAACTATCGTTTCTTCAGTTTTTTTATTTTCTATTTTAATTTGGGTCGATCCTAGTATATGTCCTGATGGAAATAAAGACACATCTTCCAAACTTTCCACTAAACAGTTTCCATTTACCACTTCCTTTGCTTTAAGCAATTTAAATGTTTTTTCCGAAGCTAATATTTTCTTTTTAGTATTTACTATATGATCTGCATGTGCATGGCTTATATAAACAATATCAGCTTCACTGGATTGCTCTATACCTATAACAAAGTTATC